>NZ_WIVR01000088.1:0-15327 GCF_009600525.1 Pseudomonas sp. FSL R10-1350 | reverse complement strand
CCCATGTGAGAGTAGGTCATCGTCAAGATTAAATTCCAAAATCCCTGTCTGCTCACGCAGACAGGGATTTTGTTTTTATAGAAGTACCAAGTTTTCGCAGGCACGTTAGCAGTAACGGATCTGTCACAGAATTTCTTGACGACCATAGAGCATTGGAACCACCTGATCCCATCCCGAACTCAGCAGTGAAACGATGCATCGCCGATGGTAGTGTGGGGTTTCCCCATGTGAGAGTAGGTCATCGTCAAGATTGAATTCCGAAACCCCTGTCTGCTCACGCAGACAGGGGTTTTGTTTTTGCGCGACGTAAATTCCCAAACGTCCCAATAATTCCTCAGACCATTCCCACATCTACGACGGCGCGTTCGTCGGATCACACAAATAGCTTCCACAAACAGCTAATTTTTCAGCCGCTGATGCCGACAGCCTGTTGAGCAAGTCGGTTGGGCCTGATCGGCTGCCTGATTCCCCAAGCATGCTTCAACCGGCATCCATCCTTTCGGCATAAGAAGTCCCATGCTATGAATCTTAAGTTCAGTCATAAAATTCTTCTGGCCGCTTCAGGCGTCGTCGTTTTAGCGTTTGCGTTGTTTGCCTTGTACAACGACTATCTGCAGCGCAACACCATCAGGCAGGACATCGACTCCTCAGTGGCGCAAGCCGGCAACCTGACCGCGAGCAGCATTCAGAACTGGTTGAGCGGTCGCATCCTGGTATTAGAGAGCCTTGCCCAAAACATTGCCCACCAAGGCGATCAAGCCGACCTCGCCGGGCTCATCGATCAGCCTGCACTGACTTCAAATTTCCAGTTCACTTATATCGGTCAGGCCAATGGCGTATTTACACAGCGCCCTGACGCCAAGATGCCAGACGGCTATGACCCGCGTGAACGGCCTTGGTACAAGCAAGGCGTCCTGGCAGACAAAACAATGCTTACGCCGCCCTACATGGCAGCTGTAGGCGGTCTGATCGTCACCATCGCCATGCCGGTCAAAAAGAACGGTGAGTTGTTGGGTGTTGTCGGTGGCGATTTAAGCCTGGACAGCTTGGTCAACATCATCAACTCGGTAGACTCCGGCGGCCTGGGCTACGCCTTCTTGGTGAGCGGAGATGGCCAAGTCATCGTCAGCCCCGAAAAGGACCAAGTGATGAAGAATCTGCGGGACATTTATCCCAGCAGTTCTCTAAAAATTGAAAAAGGCATTCAAGACGTGATGCTCAATGGCCAGGAGCGGATCATCTCGTTTACCCCGGTCACCGGTTTGCCTTCTGCAGACTGGTACATCGGTCAGTCACTGGATAAAGATAAAGCCTACGCGTCGCTCACCAAATTCCGGACCTCGGCACTCATCGCAACGGTGATTGCTGTGGCAGTGATTGCACTCCTGTTGAGTCTGCTGATTCGTGTACTGATGCGTCCGCTGACCACCATGGGCCGTGCCATGCAAGACATCGCGCAAGGTGAAGGTGACCTGACGCGGCGTCTGGCGATTGAACACAAAGACGAGTTTGGCGAACTGGCCAGCTCCTTCAACCAGTTCGTTGAGCGTATTCATGCGTCCATCTCCGAAGTGTCCTCGGTCACTCGCCAGGTCCATGATTTGTCCGAGCGTGTGATGAGCTCGTCCAACGCCTCCATCGTCGGTTCAGACGAGCAAAGCGCACGCACCAACAGCGTCGCCGCTGCCATCAATGAACTGGGCGCTGCAACCCAGGAGATCGCACGCAATGCCGCTGATGCCTCGCAGCATGCCAGCGGTGCGAGTGAGCAAGCGGATGATGGCCGCAAAGTGGTCGAGCAGACCATCCAGGCCATGACCGAACTCTCGCAAAAGATCAGCGTGTCCTGCGCGCAGATCGAAACCCTCAACGCCAGCACCGACAACATTGGTCACATACTCGATGTGATCAAAGGGATCTCCCAACAAACCAACTTGCTGGCCCTCAACGCGGCCATTGAGGCCGCGCGTGCGGGGGAGGCGGGACGTGGGTTTGCCGTCGTGGCGGATGAGGTGCGCAACCTCGCTCATCGCACTCAGGAGTCGGCAGAAGAGATCCATAAAATGATCACCTCACTGCAAATCGGCTCTCGCGAGGCGGTAAGCACCATGAATGCCAGCCAGATTTCCAGCGAAGACAGCGTAGAAGTGGCCAACCAGGCCGGTGCCCGTTTAATCAGCGTGACTCAGCGCATCGAAGAAATTGACGGCATGAACCAGTCGGTAGCCGCTGCCACGGAAGAGCAGACCTCCGTGGTCGAAAGCCTCAACCTGGATATCACCCACATCAACCTGCTCAATCAGCAAGGTGTGGCCAACCTTAACGAAACCCTCAAAGATTGCGATGCACTCTCACAGCAAGCCAGCCGCCTCAAGCAACTGGTCGACAGCTTCAAAATCTGAGCCCTACCGCCCTCAATAAGTTATCCACAGCCCTGGCATTCTATGTGTCAGGGCTGTTTCGATTTCTGGTCCTGGAGATAGCGAATAATCGCATTGACCCCGCGCTGTAGATGCTGCTCCAGTTCATTGACACACGCCTCTACATCCCTCGCCCGTGCATAACGCAGCAACGCCCGGTGATCGTCCTGAGGCAGCCGTCCCAAGCCCATTTGCTCAAGGTTAAAGCGCAAAAAACGCTCCTCTTCCACAAGCCCCGTTTCGATCAGTGCCAACAGCTTCTTGTTCGGAGCTTTAGCGTAAAGCGCTTGGTGAAAAAGCCGATTGAGCGTTCCGATTTTTCCGAAATCCGTTTCGACTTCAAGCGCATCGATGCAAGCCGAAGCGGCCTTGAAATCCTCTTCGTCAAGCAATGGCAATGACAAGCGCAGAGCCTGCGCTTCCAGTAAAAACCGTAGCGCGTAGGTTTCCAGCGAATCATCCTGAATCAAAGGTGCAACCACCGCGCCTTTGTATTGGACGACCTGCAGCAACCCCTGGGCTTCAAGTTGGCGCAGGGCTTCACGAACCGGCATGCGGCTCACACCAAACAAGGCGGCCAGGGCCTGCTGACGAATAGCCGTCCCGCAGGGCAAGCGGCCATCAAGAATAGCGTTGCGCAGCGACTCTTCAATCACTGATCGCGCCAGATGAGCTGGAATCGCCCCGTGTACTTCAATACTGCTTAATGGATTCTTTTTAACGGCCACGTAGACGCTACCCGCTGCGGAAGTTGAGCACGCTGATTTGGATCCAAATTACGTTAGGCAGTGACTCGATCCCTGTCAAACCTTGTAACGAATAGACTTGTGTAACGAGTTGCCTATCGTACGCGCCCTAGTTTAATGCGGCGACAAGCCAAGAGATTACAGGGGATCCCACTGTTTTTTCTTGCGCTGTTCCGTGTGGACGGTTCCCCTTTTCCTGTGGTTTGTGCCCTACAATCGCGACAGTTAATACGGCTCCAGTCGTAGTCTTAATGCACATCAGGTGAAACATGGGCGTACTCAGTAATAGCGATGTCGACGAGCAACTGTTTCAACGCCCTGAACCGTCCCACAACGCACTGACTCGACTGTTTCTCCAGCCGTGGCTGTGGTGCATTTTGCTGGTGGCCACGGCCGTACGATTTTACGGCTCAACCAGCTCGTCCATCTGGTGTGACGAAGGCTCCAGCTTGATGCTGAGCAACTACTCGCTCAGCGGCATCTGGATTCATGCCGCACACGATGTTCATCCACCGCTGTATTTCATGCTTCTGCATGGCTGGATGGGCGTGTTCGGTGACAGCCTGGCCTCGATCCGTGCCCTGAGCGTTGTACCCGGGATCGCCACAGTGTTTCTCGGGATGTGGCTGGTGCGACTGGTCGCGACCCAAAGGGCTGCGTTGCTGGCAGGTATCCTGTTGGCGTTGTTGCCGACAGCCGTGCGCTACAGCCAGGAAGTGCGCATGTATTCGCTGCTGGGGATGTGGCTGATCGGTGCAACCATTGCCTTGGTCTACTGGGTCAAAAACCCCGATAAAACGCGCTATCTGGCTGTCTACGCGGCGCTGATGACCGCAGCGTTCTACACCCATTACTTCGCTGCTTTTTGCGTCATGGCGCACTGGCTGTACCTGCTGATACTGAGCACTCGTCACAGTGCCGTGGGCAGCTTGATCAAGCGGCCGACCTGGTGGCTGGCCAACACCGGCATCGTCATCTTGTTCCTGCCCTGGCTGCCGGGCCTGGTGGATCTGCTGCAACACATGCACGAGCTAAAAGCCGGTGGCGATGTGGGCTGGGAGCCGCCTGTCGATGCGCGCTCTTTACCGGCCATGGTCTGGCAGCTTCTGACACAAGACGAAGGCGATACCCTGCCTTGGCCGGTATTTTGGCTGGCCCCCCTGGCGCTGTTTGCCGGCGTGATCTGGATCGCCGTGCGCGATGCATCCCCTTATAAATTTCACGCCCTCATCGCGATCTACACCTTGCTGCCGATCCTGGCGATTTACGCCCTGTCGTTTATCTCGCCCATGTTCATAGAGCGCTACGTGAGTTTTGCCGCGCTGGGCTTGCCGTTGCTCGTCGCCATCGCGGTCGACCGCCTGCTTGCGCACAAACGCGTTATCGCGATTGCAGTGCTTGTGCTGTTCATGGGCGTCGAAAGTGTGGGCCTGCGCAGCAACTTCAGTAGCGACGCCGACCACTTTGACCAACTGGTTGAGCACGTGAATCAGCAGTTCCTGCCCGGTGACCGAATCATCGTCAGCGACCTGTTCTGGTACTTCAGTTACGTTTACTACAACAAAACCCCAGCCCAACCCATGCTCTACACACCGCCCACGCCAGACGGTGTGTCCGGGCGGCCGACGGCCTATGGTTTCGGAACGCTGGTAAACGAGGACGGCGCCAAGATCTACGTCGACCATCTGGCCGACCTGCCCGCCACCCCAGGGCGCATCTGGCTGATCAGCAGCAGCGTGCAGCCGGACGACTTTGCGCCCATTCCGTCCGGGTGGCACAAAACCCAGGATCTGACCATCGATGACACCCAGGTTCGACTATATTTGACCTGCGGCGCGGCTGATTGCGGCGCTGATCTGCTCACAAGACAGACAACAGGTCAGCAGAATTAATTCGTAACACTTGACTGTGATCATCTGGCCGAGCAGTATTAATAGTTAGCAAACTAACATTATGTGATGTCTCTTGCCTGACTCTCTAGATCAACTCCAAATGAGCATCAGCACCGGTATGGTGGTTGCGACCCGTCATTGGCGTCGCGTCTGCCAGACCACGCTGGTCAACTTCGGCATCTCCGAAGCCTGCGCCATGCCGCTGCTGATAATCGGCCGCTTGGGCGAGGGCGTGCGGCAAGTGACCGTGGCCCAGGCGGCGGGCATGGAAAGCCCGTCGCTGGTGCGTCTGCTCGATCAGATGTGCAAGGCCGGTTACGTTGTGCGCAACGAAGACGCCAGCGATCGCCGCGCCAAAACCCTGAGCCTTACGCCCGTCGGTCGTACCTTGGTGCAGTCCATTGAAGCCCAGTTGGTACAACTGCGGCGTGCAGCATTGGCCGACATTTCAGTCGCCGATCAAGAAGCCGCCTTGAGAGTGATCAAAGCCTTTGAAGCCGCCGGCCAACTGCCTGACGGAGCGGCGTCTTGAACGGCTTTTTCAGCAGCATGCCGCCCGCTCGTGACTGGTTCTACGGCGTGCGGACGTTTGCCGCCTCCATGATCGCGCTGTACATCGCCCTGCTCATGGAAATGCCCCGTCCTTACTGGGCGATGGCCACGGTTTACATCGTCTCCAGCCCCTTTGTCGGCCCCACCAGCTCCAAGGCGATCTACCGCGCCATTGGTACGCTGCTGGGGGCTTCGGCAGCAGTGTTCTTTGTCCCGTTATTTGTCCAGACACCGTTTCTGCTGGTGCTGGTGATTGCGCTGTGGACGGGCATCCTGCTGTTCTTGTCATTGCACCTGCGCACCGCCAACAGCTACGTCTTCATGCTGGCGGGCTACACCATGCCGATGATCGCCTTGCCGATTGTGGATAACCCGCTCAACGTCTTTGACATCGCCGTCTCGCGTACCGAAGAGATCATGCTCGGCATCGTTTGTGCGGCCGTGGTCGGCAGCATGTTCTGGCCTCGACGCCTCACACCGGTGTTCATCGACTCATCGGCCAAGTGGTTCACCGACGCCGCCAATTACAGTCAGTACTTTTTGTCCCGCGAGGTCGACCCCGGCAAAGCCAGTGGCCTGCGTGCCTCAATGGTCTCGACCTTCAACACCCTGGAGCTGATGATCGGTCAGTTACCCCACGAAGGCGCGCACCCGCAAACCGTGCGCAACACCAAAGAACTGCGCGGGCGCATGATCCATCTACTGCCCGTGGTGGATGCCCTCGACGACGCCCTTTACGCCCTGGAGCGCCGAACCCCGGAGCTGGTCGATAAAGTCACGCCGGTGTTGCAACACGCGCGCACCTGGCTTGAAACCACCAGCGAAGGCGCTCCCGTCGAACAATGGCAAGCGCTGCGCAACGAGCTGCAACACCTGCAACCGAGCGCCGAAGCCCTGGATGATCGCCGCCAGTTATTGCTCTCCAACGTGCTCTACCGCTTGGGAGAGTGGATCGACTTGTGGCAAGACTGCCGCAGCCTGCAACTGGCCATTTCCACCGGAGATCAAACCGTCTGGCGAGCAGTTTACCGGCACTGGCGGCTGGGTCGGCTGACACCGTTTCTGGACCGCGGCCTCATGCTCTATTCCGCGTTCTCCACCGTCACGGCGATCGTCGTCGCCTGCGTGCTGTGGATTCTGCTCGGTTGGACGGACGGCGCCAGCGCAGTCATTTTGGCGGCCGTCGCCTGCAGCTTTTTCGCCGCCATGGACGACCCGGCCCCGCAGATTTACCGGTTCTTTTTCTGGACCTCGCTCTCAGTGCTGTTCGCCAGCCTCTACCTGTTCGTGATCCTGCCCAACCTGCATGACTTCCCCATGCTGGTGCTCGCGTTTGCCGTGCCGTTTATTTGCGTCGGCACCCTGACCGTCCAGCCGCGCTTTTACCTGGGCACCTTGCTGACCATCGTCAACACCGCGTCATTCATCAGCATTCAGGGAGCCTACGACGCTGACTTTCAGGTCTTCATGAACGCCAACCTGGCCGGCCCCATCGGGCTGCTGTTTGCCTTCATCTGGACCTTGATTGCGCGCCCCTTCGGCGCAGAGCTGGCGGCTAAACGGCTGACCCGGTTCAGCTGGCGCGACATCGTGCGGTTGACCAAACCCGCAACCTTGGCCGAGCACCGGCAAATGGGCGCGCAAATGCTCGATCGCTTGATGCAGCACCTGCCGCGTCTGGCCATGACCGGGCAAGACACCGGCATTGCGCTGCGTGAACTGCGTGTGGCGCTCAACCTCCTCGACCTGCTGGCCTACGCCCCGCGCGTCACCGGCGGGCCGCAATTACTGTTGCGCCAAGTGGTCAGCGACGTGGGGGATTATTTCCGCACCTGCCTGATGGCCGGTGAGCGTTTACCTATCCCCAGCGGTCTGCAAATGACCATGGATCGAACCCGGCGCGCGCTCAACGCCAATGCCCTGCAAGACGAAAGCGATGCACGGGTTCACCTGCTGCATGCCCTCAGCGGCTTGCGTCTGGCCCTGCTGCCGGGTGTGGAGTTCATTGTGGATAACGACGACCTGCAGCACCCACACGTGCAAGGCATTGACGGAGCGCCGCTATGATCGGAGATATCGATATCAGCGGGGTTTTCCTGCCTACGCTCCTGGTATTGATGGGCATCACCTACCTGCTGTTTTTAGCGGTTCACGCGGTTCTTACGCGTCTGCACTTTTACCGCCTGGTCTGGCACCGGGCTTTGTTCAACGTCGGTCTCTACGCTCTGCTACTCGGCGTTGTGGATTCGTTTAGTCGATATTTGATGACATGAAAAAACCTTTATTGACCTTGGGCCGCGTTGTTCTCACCTTGTTGGTGGTGGCGTTTGCCTGCGTCGTGGTCTGGCGCATGACCATGTACTACATGTTTGCTCCCTGGACGCGCGATGGCCACATCCGCGCAGACGTGGTGCAAATCTCCCCTGACGTGTCGGGCCTCATCAAGCAAGTCGATGTGCGCGACAACCAGCCCGTGACGCGCGACCAAGTGTTGTTCGTCATCGACCAGGACCGCTTCAAACTGGCCTTGCGTCAGGCGCAGGCGACCGTGGCTGACCGTAAAGAAACCCTGGCCCAGGCCCAGCGTGAAAACCGCCGTAATCGGGGGTTGGGCAACCTCGTTGCGCGTGAGCAACTGGAAGAAAGCCAGTCGCGAGAAATGCGCGCCCAGGCCGCGCTCACCGAGGCCGAAGTGGCCGTCGACAGCGCCCAGCTCAACCTCGACCGCACCGTGGTGCGCAGCCCGGTTGATGGCTACGTCAACGACCGCGCCCCTCGGGTCAACGAATTCGTCACCGCCGGGCGGCCCGTGTTGTCGATTGTCGACAGCAGCTCCTTCCACATCGACGGCTATTTCGAAGAAACCAAACTCGATGGCATTCACGTGGGCCAAAGCGTTGATATCCGCGTGATCGGTGACGACGCCCGTTTGCGTGGCCATGTCGAAAGCATCGTGGCCGGTATCGAAGACCGCGACCGCACCAGCGGCCAGAACCTGCTGCCCAACGTGAACCCGGCCTTCAGTTGGGTACGGCTGGCGCAACGGATTCCGGTGCGCATCGTCTTTGATGATGTGCCTGAAGATTTCCGCATGATCGCGGGCCGCACGGCGACCGTTTCCATCATCCCGGACTCGCCCAAAGCCAAGCCGGCACAGGAGACGGTGCAATGAAAGCGGTTCGCCTGGCAGCCGTAGGGCTGGGGTTGCTGCTGGCCGGCTGCCAGATGGTCGGGCCGGACTATCACCTGCCTAAAGACGCGGCCCAGCAGCGCCCAGACCTGCAAGGCACGTTGGCGGGCGAGGGCGATAACGTCGTCTCGGCGCCGGTGCCCACGGATTGGTGGAAGCTCTACCAAGACCCGACGCTGAATGAATTGGTGCGTCAGGCCATGGCCTCCAACACCAACCTGCGCGTAGCGGCGGCGAACCTTGCGCGGGCGCGTGCCCAGGTTGAACAGGCCGAGTCGGCGGGTGGCTGGAGCGGTTCGGTGAAAGCCGGCGCCCAGCGCCTGCAAGAGTCGGGCGAAGCCTTTTTGCTGGCAGATAAAGTCCCGGTGGCCAACGTCGGTGACCTGGGCATCAGCACCTCGTACCAGTTCGATTTGTGGGGCACGTTAAAGCGCGGCATTGAGGCAGCACAGGCCAACGCCGATGCCACCCAAGCCGCCGCCGACACTGCGCGAATCACCGTGGTCGCTGACGTGGTGCGTGCTTACGTGCAAGTCTGCGCTGCCAACGAAGAGCTGGGCATCGCCAAAGAGTCGTTAAAACTGCAAGCGCAAACCACCGCGCTCACCCAGCGCCTGCGCGATGCCGGGCGCGGTGATGAAACCCAGGTCACGCGTTCTGAAACCCAGGTCAAATCGTTGCGTGCTGAACTGCCGCGCTATGAGGCTCAACGTCAGGCCGGGCTGTTCCGTTTGTCGATGCTACTGGCCAAACCGCTGGACCAACTGCCTGCCCATCTCGCCACCTGTGATGAGCTGCCGCACATCGCGCAATTACTCCCCGTGGGTGACGGTGCCGCGCTGCTCAAGCGTCGCCCGGACGTGCGTCAGGCCGAGCGCCACTTGGCCGCCGCAACCGCCGAAATTGGCGTAGCCACCGGCTCGTTGTATCCGGACATCAGCATCGGCGCCTCCATCGGCACGGTCGGGATCGTCGACAACCTCGGCACCGCGCCGACCAACCGCTGGGGCTTTGGCCCGCTGCTGAGCTGGACCATCCCCACCAATGGCTCACGTGCGCGAATCCGCGAAGCCGAGGCCGCTACCCAAGGCGCCTTGGCAAGCTTTGATGGCGTGGTGCTGAACGCGGTCCGCGAAACCCAGACCAGCCTTGTGCAATACACCGCTGCACTGCAACGCCGCGATGCCTTGGCCGAAGCGGATGCCTCAGCCAAAACAGCGGCTGACCAGACCCATCAGTTCTTTGCCGCCGGGCGTGAATCGTTCCTCGCAGACCTGCAAGCCACGCGCACCTACACCGATGTGCGGGCTCAGTTAGCGGCGGCCAACACCCAAGTCGCGATGAGCCAGATCGACCTGTTCCTGGCCCTGGGTGGCGGCTGGGAAAGCAGTCGTGCCCAAGCCCCGGCCGCGGCTAAACCCTGACAACACTGTCACGCAGTGGAGAGCGGCTGAGGATTATCATGTTGGCTTTAGGATGGTGCTTTTAATTGCGTAGGAGAATTCTGCGCAGTCATCGGCCAAGCCAGCACGATTGTCCTCAGGGCCGCTTATTTCAGGCGCTACGCTCGCAAGCTTTGCGCAATAGCGTCTACGCTGTGCGCTTGATCGGTGCGGGCGAAACGCAGCGTCGACTCGCCGCGAGTGATAACCTGCTGCCACTTTTTGGCCCATGAAGGGCTCAGCAAAGACCGCATATCTTCAACACAACGGACATTGAACGGGTCAACTTGATGAACAAACCATTAGGCGTACTGGTCGGCATTGTTGTAATCGCAGGGGTTTTGAACACGGCTGGCGCCTGGTACACCGGCACCAAGATCGAAGGCGAACTCAAGACCTCGATCGCCGAAGCCAACAAAGAAATGGCCGCTCAACTGGCCGGGTCCGCGACCCACGGCAGCATCGAACTGGTGTCCATTGAGACCCACCTCTACAGCAGCACCGCGCACTATCGTCTGACCCTTCAGGATGATGCCCAAGGGTCTGATCCACAGCCGGTTGAGCTGTTGTTTGTTGATCACATCGAGCACGGCCCGTTGCCGTGGTCGCGCATCAAGACCTTCAAGTGGGCGCCGGTCATGGCGGTCAGCAACTACGCCCTTGAGAAAACCCCCTTCACCGAAAAATGGTTCGCAGCCACCAAGGACCAGGCGCCTCTTATCGGCCAGGTCACTTTGGGTTACGGTCGTTCGGTGGACGGGCAACTGGAGTTGCTGCCCTTCGACCTCACGCTGGACGACAACACCCGCATCAGTTTCTCGGGCCTGAACCTTAGCGCCCAAACCGATGAAGGCGCCCAGCACCTCAAAGCCAAAGGCTACATGGACTACCTCAAGCTCCTGGCGACGCCTGCCGATACCGCACCGGTGTCGATCGAGCTGAGCGGGCTGACCCTGGCCAGCGACCTGAACAAAAGCACCTACGGTTTCTACCTGGGCCAGAACGTGCTGGAGCTGAGCGAAGCGCAACTGACCTCCGGCGCGGCCCAGTCTGTGCTCAAGGTCAAAAACTTTGAATACACCGGCTCCGCTTCGGCCAAAGACCGCCTGATGTCCGGGCGCCTGACCTACAGCCTGGGTGACGTCACATTCAACGACAAGCCCGTGGGCAGCGCAGAAATGGTCATGTCTGCCAGCAACCTGGACATTCCAGCGATGCAGTCGCTGTTGCAGATCTACCAGAACAAGTTCCAGCCACAAGCCGACGGCACCCTGCCCAAGGTGCAACTGACTCCGGCCGAAGACACCCAAGTGCAAGCCGATGTCAGCACGCTGCTGGCGGCCAAGCCGAATCTGGCGCTGGAAAAACTCAACATCAAAACCACCAACGGCGAGAGCCAACTGAGCATCACGACCAGCCTGGCGCAGCCCGCTTCGTTCGATCTACCGCCGCTCGATGTGGTGAAACAAATGCTGACCTCGCTGGATGCCAAACTGCAGCTGTCCAAGCCGATGATTGCTGACCTGGCGAGCGTTCAGGCGCAATTGGCTGGCCAGACCGACCCGAAACAAATCGCCCAGGTCGCCAACATGACCAGCGAACTGGCGGGCGTCATGGCGGTGCAAACCGGGCTGGCGAACGTTGAGGGCAACAACATCCTGGCGTCGCTCAACTATGCCGCCGGCGTGGTGAATTTCAACGGGGAGAAAATGAGCCTCGAAGACTTCGTCACCCTCATGGGCACCCGCTTTGGCGGTGTCGCGCCTCAGTAAACATCGTCGCTGCCACAGGCTGCGAAGGGCTTGGCCCTTTCGCAGCCTGCCTGCACTCAGTACGCCATCGACCAGGTCAAGGTGTACGTCCGACCCCGCCCCTGGTAGTCATACAGGTACTCCGGGCCGTAAGTCGGTGAGTAAAACAACGCGGCACGCTGGCCCCAGACCGTGCTGTACTCCTTGTCCAGCAGGTTCTGGATGCCGGCGCTGAAGGTGCCGAATGCTGTCTCTTGGCTGCCCATCAAATCGAACGTGGTGTAACCGCTGATTTTGTGATCAGAATCGTCCTTGAGCGTGAAGGCGTGGTTGCCCTGCAAGCGAACATTACGACCGTCCCCATGCCAGCCCACGAACGCCGTTGATTTGGACAACGACGCGTAACGGGCATCGCGCTTCATCCAGTCGCCATCGGCGTCTTCCTCTTCGGAACGCACCAGGTGCAACGTGCCGCCCGCATCCCAGCCGTTGTTGAAGTGACGGGTCAGCGCACCTTCGAAACCAAAGTCGCGGCTCTTTTTATCGGCCACATCAATGGTCAGCGTCGCGCTGTCGGTGGTGATGACTTTGTCAGACCAGATGTAATACACCGCTGCCTGCGCGTCCCAGTCCACATCGGCAAAACGCCAGCCGGTTTCGACCTGACGGCTCTTGATCCCGGCCAGCGGGTTGTCTTTAACGCTCAAGCCCGCCTTGCCGTAATACTTGGCCGGGTCCGGCAGGTCAAAGCCTTCGCTGTAGTTGATCCAGGTCTGGTGGCCGTTCTTGAAGTCATAAATAGCGCCCAGGTTGAACAGGTTGACCGCGTAATCGTTGCTGCCACCGGGGATGCCTTTGAACACTCCCACGTCCACATCCATTTGCTGGCGGCGTGCGCCACCGGACAAGGTCAGGGCGTCGGTGAGCTTCCAGTCCGCCTGGGCATACACCGAGTGGCCGTCGACGCGGTAGCTCGGGTAACGCGGGGCTTTGCTTTGGGTGTCCAGATCCAGCCCGCCGCTCTCGGAAGAAATGGCCGAATTGAACACACTTTGCGTGGCGTTAAAACGCTCACGGTCCAGGTCCACGCCATAGGTCAGTTTCACGCTGTCCCACTGTTTGGCGAACAGCGCCTTGAGGCTGGTGACTTCAAAATTCTGTTGCGAGGCGGCGAAGTAAACGCCGTTGGCGCCTTGGGGCTTGCCCGCGTTGTAATACGGGAACGGGAAGAAATTGTTGTCTTCCTTGCGGTACGAGCCCTGCAAGTAGAAGTCCTGGCTCAGCAGGTCACTGTGGTGATAGTTGGCGTTGAACAGCAGGCGCTTGGAGCGGGGCTCGAGGTCGGTGTGGTAGCCGCTGCGGATCTCGGCATCTTCCAGATTGGACGGTGCCTTGTCGTGCAGGTTGGGGAAGTAAAGCCCGGTGTTACCATTGTTGCCCGAGTCGTAATACTGCGCCAGCAGGTCAAGGTCTTGCACGTCATCGAGCTTGATCGCCAGGCTGCCCATCAGGTCCAGCGTGCGGTTGTACTGCAAGTCAGTCTGGGTGTTGTCGATAAAGATCTGGTCGCCTTTACCGTCGTAAAACGCTTTGTTCTGCTCGCCGGAAATCCCCAGGCGGCCGTGCACCCGATCGGTCCCGCCGCTCACCGATTGCGAGATACGGCTCGACAGGTCATCGCTCTTGTTAAAGCCGCTGGTGCCCGACACTTCGGTTTCAAACTGGGCCGGGCCGGGGGCGCCTTTTTTGGTCACGATATTGATGATCCCGCCCGTGGCGCCGCCGCCATATAACGCGCTGGCGCCCGATAACACTTCAACCCGCTCCACGTTAAACGGCGAGATGCTGTCGAACTGCCGCGACAGGCCGCGCGAGCTGTTTTGGCTCACTCCGTCGATCATCACCAAAACGTTGCGCCCGCGCATGTTCTGGCCGTAATTGCTGCGGCCTTCGGGGGCCAGATCCAGGCCCGGCACCAACTTGCCAATGGCTTCTTTGAGGGTGACGCCGGTGTCCAGTTGCTCTTGCAGTTGCACCTGATCCACCACCCAAACCGTACCGGGAATTTCACTGATGGCGGTGCTGGTGCGCGCGCCCACACTGACTTCCAGCGCCTTGAGTTGCAGCCCTTTTGCCGCCGTGTCCGGCTTGCGCACGATCACCGTGCGCGCGTCGCTGAACTGCCAGTTCAGGCCGCTGCCCGCCAACAGGGTTTGCAGCGCCTGTTCAATGCTCATCTGGCCGTCCAGCGCAGGGCTGTGCAGCCCGGTCACTTCGGCAGAGGTGAACAACAGGTGCAAGTCAGCCTGATCAGCAAACTGCGTCAGCGCCTGGTCGAGGTCTTGGGCCGGGACGGCAACGTTGACCTGGCGGGTGCTCACCGAGGCGTTGGGCGCTGTTGCCGGTGCCGCGTGCGCAGTGGCGTGGAACGTGCCCGCCAGGCTTGCCAGCAACGTGGTGGCCATCAGCGTTTGACGCAGTCGTTGTTCGGTGGGGCGTGCGCCGCGCGGCTGTTTGATGGGCTGGACCATTGCGGTGTTAATCCTTGTTTGGGTTTTTATATCGCTAATGAGAACGGATTCGCTCTTGGTCTTAGTACGACGATATGCCCGACAGGATCTTGCAGTGCCCGCGTGAAATTATTTTCAGTGCACCCATGCCACAAACGGCAAATAGGTGATGTTGAGCCCGTAACGCTGCTCAAGGGTGTGCAGCAAATTGTGCGGATCATTAAGGTCAAACACCCCGCTGATCTGCATCGCGCCTAAGTCAGTGTCCGGCAGCACAATGCGCCCGTACTGGTAACGCTCCAGCTCACTGAGCACTTCCTGCAACGGCTTGCGGTTGAAAATCAGCTTGCCGCGATGCCACGCCGTCAGCGCATTGGCATCCACCTGCTGGCGCTCGGCAACGGGCTGGCCAGCGTGATACAGCGCTTGCTGATTGGGGCGCAGCTCCAAAGTCTGGGCCTGATGCTCAACCTGCGCCGCGCCGGTGGCCACCAGCACGCGGGTCTGATCGGCGTCACGGCGCACGCTGAACGTCGCATCCTTGGCCTGCACCCGGTCCTGACCGGCCTCAACCACAAAAGGCCGGGCCGGATCATTCGCCAGTTCAAACAGCGCTTCGCCTTTGCGCAGCGTGATGGTGCGCTGGCTGGCGGTGAAATCCACCGACAACGCCGTGGCGCTGTTCAGCGTCACCCGCGTGCCGTCACTCAACAGCCATTGCTGGCGCTGACCGACCCCGGTGTGATGGGTGTCAGACCAGCGCGGCACGTACTCCAGGCCGCCGTAGCCCAACACGGCCATCACCAGCCCCGCTGCCAGCCCGC
>NZ_WIVR01000087.1:0-15336 GCF_009600525.1 Pseudomonas sp. FSL R10-1350 | reverse complement strand
GCCCACAGCACCAGCAGCCCGCCCGCCACACGCCAGACGGCGCGTCGCCCCACCTGCAGCCAGCGCTCGCGCTGCGGATTTACAGTCTCGATTCGGCTCATTGGTTCACCCTTTTCATTTATTGACCCAGGCGTCATACAAATACGTCACCGCCAAAGATGGCTCCAGGCGCACGCCCTGGGTGGTCTTGTAGATGCCCAGGCGTGAGCTTTGCGGGTACGTGGTCAGTTGCAGGTATTGGCTGGAGGCAATCTGCTGCGCCTTGTAATACAGCGCCTTGCGCTGCTCAGGGTCTTGCGTGGTCAAGGCTTGCTGGATCAGCCCGTCAAACGCCGTATCGCTGAAACCGGCGGTGTTCTGGTGATAACCGCCGACACCCGCCGGGCGAATAAACTCCGAGCCAAAAATGATCCGCAGCACGTCGGGGGTGTTGGTGTTCCAGTAACCAATACGAATGTCGTAGTCCCAGTCCGCCTGGCGCTGAGTGGCCTGCACATCACTCATCTGGTCGATGATCAGTTGAAACCCGACCGCCCGTGTGGTCGCTTGTACTTGCTCCCACAGGGTGTATTCCGAGGGCGGCGTGCGGTTACCCATCACCACATGCACCTGTAAGCGTTTGCCGTCACGGGTGCGGTAGCCTTCACTGTCACGCCCGGTCCAGCCGGCTTCATCCAGCAATTGCGCTGCGCGGGCCGGGTCGTAGTCCTGGGCGTGTTCGAAATCCGGGCTGTAAAAGCGGGTCGCCGAACTCAGCGGGCCACCGGCACGCGGGAACTCGCTGAAATACACACTTTTGAGCGCGCCCTCGACATCCGAACTGCGCACAAAAGCTTCGCGCACCTTGAGGTCATTAAACGGCGCACGGGTGATGTTCAGCGTGCCGTTGGTGGGGTTGCCCGGCCGCAAGGCCACCAATACCGTAAGGTCCGGGTTGCGTCGTGCGGCCTCATGGGATTCGGGCGGCAGCGTTTCGATCACATCGACCTCTCCGGCTTGCAGCGAGGCAAAGCGCACGGACGGCTCCTGAATGAACTTCCAGACGATGCGCTCCAGCCACGCCGGGCCTTGATGCCTGGCAGTGGGTGGCGCCCAGTTGTAATCCGGGTTGCGCACCAGTTCGACCTGGCTTTGCCGGTCCCAGCGGACGATCTTGAACGGCCCGCTGCCCACCGGGCTTTCGCAGTTTTCATCGCGCGAGCGAAGCAGCGCGGTGGGCGACTCTATGCCCAGAAAACCTTGGGCCAGGACCTCCAGAAACGCCGCGTACGGGGTGGCCAGGTGCACCACCGCCGTATGGTCATCGAGTACATCGGTGCTGCGGTATTGGCGGATATAACCGCCCGCCGTACTCGATTGGGTTTTCGGGTTGGCCATGTGATCGAGGTTGGCCTTGACCGCCGCCGCGTTGAACGGCGTACCGTCGGTGAAGTGCACGTCATCGCGTAGATGGAAGGTGTACGTCAGGCCATCGGCCGAGACCTCCCAACTTTTCGCCAGCCAGGGCCCGATCTGGCCTTGGTCATCCATCGACACCAGCGAGTCGAGGTACTGCTGGCCGATAAACACCTGCGGCATGTCACCCGCCACATGCGGGTCGAGGCACGTGGGCTCGCGGTCGGTGGCATAAATCAACGTCCCGCCGCTGACCGGTTTGTCACTGCGCGCAACGGTTGAGGTTTCCTGCCCGCAGCCGACCAGTACCGAGCACAGGGTTGCGATGCCGAGCAACGGAAAGTTTCGAATAAAGGGGGAAATATTGCGCATGGGGCCTGCTGCCTTAAGTCCGGGACTTAGGCTATTGCACAAGCCATGCCGGGTTTTTCGCCCAGCAAACAGGCGCAAATCGGCGTTGGGAAGGAGTCAAAAGCAACAGTCTGTGCAGCGACTGTTGGTGAGCCAACAGTTGGCTGAAAACCCACTGTAGGAGCGAGCTCGTCTCGCGATCTTTTTAAAGATCAAAAGATCGCGAGACGAGCTCGCTCCTACAGGTGATGTGTTCAGAAACGTAATGGCGTGGCCGGTTGTTGCAGCACCGCCGGGTCGCGATAGCGGGCGCCGAAATGGTCAGCGGGCAAACGCGCCTGCCCCGTACCAAACAGGCGTTCGCGCAGGGTTTCGCCTTCGTTGTAACGCTCACGGAAACGACCACGGCGGCGCAGTTCCGGGATCACCAGCTCAATAAAATCCCGAGCCGTTTCAAACGACAGGTACTGGCGCAAATTGATCCCGTCGATGCCGTCGACATCCAGCCATTTCTCGATTTCATCCGCCACCACGGTCGGCGTACCCGCCACAAAGAAACGCTCACGGTTAAACCCCGAGAACTGCGACAACACGGTGCCGATAGTCCACTCAGGCTTGTAGCGCTGCAGGCTCTCCCAGCCGTCGACTTTCAGCTCGATCAAATCACTGATCAGCGCATCGCTGGGGTAAGCGGTCAAATCAATCGCTGACTGATGATGGGCCAGCGACGCCTCAACGCTCATCAGCTTGCGATAGCTGTCGAGCTTGCGGCTGACTTCTTCGTCAGTACGGCCCACGATCACCCCGGCCATGACGATAAATTTCAGCCCCGCCGGGTCACGCTCATGGGCGATGGCCTTGTTGCGCATGGCCTGAATATTCGCGCGCACCGCCGGGGTGTCGAGGCCGCCGGTAAACACCACTTCGGCATGCCGCCCGGCAAACTCGATACCGGCAGGCGAGCCGGTTGCCTGGAACAACACCGGCGTGCGCTGGCGCGAAGGCTGGCACAGGTGCGGCCCGGCCACGCTGAAGTGCTCACCCACGTGGTTGATGTAACGGACCTTTTGCGGGTCGGTGTACACCCGTTGTTCACGGTCGATAATCACCGCGTCATCGTCCCACGAGCCCTCCCACAGTTTGTAGAGCACATCCAGGTATTCATCGGCGATTTCATAGCGATGGTCATGCACGACTTCGGTGTCATGCCCGAAGTTGCGCGCCGCATTGGGCAGGTACGAGGTCACGATGTTCCAGCCCACCCGGCCCTTGGTCAGGTGATCAAGGGTGCTCATGCGCCGGGCAAAAGCAAACGGCGGCTCGTACGTGGTTGAAAACGTCGCGCCAAAGCCGAGGTTTTTGGTCACGGCGGCCATGGCCGGAATCACCATCAACGGGTCATTGCTGGGAATTTGCATGGCCTCGCGCAGGGCGGTTTCCGGGCCATTGCGAAAACGGTCATAGGTGCCGATCACGTCTGCCAGAAACACCCCGTCAAAGGTGCCGTATTCCAGCAGTTGCGCCAGCTCGGTCCAGTAATCCAGGTCATTGAAGCGGTGACGGTTGTTCTCGGGATGCACCCACAGGCCGTGAACGATATGGCTCACGCAGTTCATTTCAAACAGGTTGACGTGCAGTTGCTTGGGCATCGCCCGTACTCCTATGGCGCAGGGTTGGGGACACGCTGATGGACGGCCTCGATGCGCGCCAGAATCTCCGGACTGAGGCTCACGTTGATCGCGCTGAGGTTGTCGCGCAATTGCACGAGGCTGGTTTGCCCGGTCAGCGCACTGGCCACAAAGGGTTTGTTGATGACATAAGCCAGAGCCAATTGCGCCGGGGTCAGGTCATGCTCGCGGGCGATGTCCACATAGCCTGCGATGGCTTCTTGGGCCAGCAGGCTGTCGTAGCGATTGAACGTGCGGTACACCGAGGTCAGACGCGAACCTTCAGGGCGGGCGCCACCGAGGTACTTGCCGGTCAAGGTGCCAAACGCCAGCGGCGAATACGCCAACAGGCCAACGCCTTCGCGATGGGTGAACTCCGCCAGGCCGCCCTCGTACAGGCGGTTCAGCAAACTGTAGGGGTTCTGGATGCTGACAATGTTCGGCAAGCCCAGGCGCTCGCTCTGCTTGAGAAATTCAGCCACGCCCCACGCCGTTTCGTTGGACACACCGATATGACGGATCTTGCCCGCCTTGACCTGATCGGCCAGCACCGAGAGGGTTTCTTCGATGGCCACACTTTGCGTGTCTTCGGCATACGGGTATTCACGCAGGCCAAAAAAGTTGGTCGGGCGGTCGGGCCAGTGCAGTTGATAGAGATCGAGGTAGTCGGTTTGCAGGCGCTTGAGGCTACCGTCCAGGGCTTCGACGATGTTGCGCCGGTCATGCCGGGTCAGGCCATCGCGAATATGCAATTGGCCACCGGGCTCACGGGCCGGGCCGGCAATTTTGCTTGCCAGCACGATGTCGGCGCGGCGCGCACTGTTGGCGCCCAGCCAGTTGCCGATATAGCGTTCGGTGGTACGCCAGGTGTCGCCGCGAGTGGGCGTGGGGTACATCTCGGCGGTGTCGATCAGGTTGACGCCTTCAGCCAGCGCCAGTTCGATTTGCTGATGAGCATCGCTTTCGGTGTTTTGGTGGCCCCAGGTCATGGTGCCCAGGCCCAGAACGCTGACGTTAATGCCGCTGTTACCCAGTTGACGGTAGTGCATGAGAGGTCCTTTTAGCTGGCAATCAATACAAACACCTTGAGTGTTTATGACTACCAGGAACCTATGCACCTAACATGCCACGCCCCCAACCTCAGCCATAACAGCGGATGAGCCCTGCGGGTCAGGCAATGTGTTGTTGAACCGTGTGCAATGTGCTCATGAAGTGTTGGGCAACCAACATGTTGATAAGAGCCCCCTCACCCCAGCCCTCTCCCGAAGGAGAGGGAGCCGATTTGGGGATGCGCCAGCCCAGTATTTATGGCGACTCTACTGTGCCGCCCTGGCAGCCGCGCTGATTGGGACTGTCGGTGCAGCCTTGCTGATAACTGAAGTATTGGCAGCCCGCACATAGAACAACAAGGCTCAACAGCATCCATCGCAATGTCATACGTTCTCCTGGGTCAGCGGGTTATTCATCTTCAATAGCCTAGCTGACATAAGAGAACACAGATGTTTAATGCCGATTTAAAAGCCTGGCACGATCTGGCCTTTGTAACGGGTCAGGATAAATTGACGCACGGCATCAGAGTGCAAGGCCTTGGCCAGTTTCTGAATACGCGGGTCATTGATGTTGTCCGGGCGCGCCACCAGATACTCGACGTACAAGTCCTTGCCCTTCTCGACAATCAACGCGCTGTTGGTGTCGATCCCCGCTTCCAGCGCGTAGTTGGCAAACACAAAGGCCAGGTCAACCTGGCTCACGGATCGGGCCAGCATGGCGCCTTCCAGCTCACGGATTTTCAGGTGCTTGGGGTTGGTCACGATGTCACGGGTGGTCGACTGCGGGTCGCCAGGGTTTTTAAGCGTGATCAGCTTGGCCTCTTCCAGCAGCACCAGAGCACGACCGGCGTTGACCGGGTCATTGGGGATGGCCACCGAAGCGCCGTCCTTCAGCTCGGCGATGTTTTTAATTTTGGTCGAGTACGCGCCAAACGGCTCGATATGCACGCCCACTACCGGGACCAGATCCGTGTGGCGTTCCTTGTTGTACTCATCCAGAAACGGCCGGTATTGGTAGTAGTTGGCATCGATGTTTTTAAGCGCGAGTTGCTGGTTGGGCTGGATAAAGTCGTTGAACACTTTGATCTGCAGATCAACGCCTTCCTTGGCCAGCTCAGGCTTAACAAACTCAAGAATTTCGGCATGGGGCACCGGCGTGGCACCGACCACCAACTTTTCATTGGCCTGAGCGCTAAAGGCGGCCATCACGGCCACCAGAGCAAGAAGCTTTTTCATTGCACAAACTCCGAACAATCAAAAATGAGCCGTCTCAGCGACGGCTGTAATGGGACACCAGACGGTCACCGGTCATTTGCAGCCCTTGTACCAACAGGACCAGCAAGGCCACGGTGACCACCATGACGTCAGTCTGAAAACGCTGATAACCAAAACGGATCGCCAGGTCACCCAAGCCCCCGCCACCGATCACACCGGCCATCGCGGTGTAATCCACCAGCACGATGGCGGTCACCGTGACGGCTGCAATCAGCCCCGGCCGGGACTCTGGCAACAAGGTGTGCCAGATGATTTGCCAGGTCGTGGCGCCCATGGACTGGGTGGCCTCCACCAGGCCGCGATCAACTTCACGCAGCGCGGTTTCCACCAACCGTGCAAAGAACGGCGTGCAGCCCACCACCAATGGCGGAATGGCACCCGCCACGCCCAGCGAGGTGCCGGTGATCAAGGTGGTCACCGGGATCAGCACAATCAGCAAAATGATGAAGGGCAGCGACCGCAGGACATTCACCACCATCGACAGCACGCGGTAGATGCCGGGTTTGGCGTGCAATTGCTGCTTGCCGGTGAGGTACAGCAACACCCCCAGCGGTAGCCCCAGCAACACGGTAAAACCCAGGGCCATGCCGAGCATGCTCAGGGTGTCGAGGCAGGCCTGACCGATTTCCGGCCAGTTAATATTGCTCAGCAGCGCGTCCATCGTTATGACCAGTCATGACGCGGCGGATTGACCCCGTTCAGCAGCCAGTTGCCGACCACGTGGTATTTCCAGCGCACCGGGTCATGCAGGGTGTGCACGCGGGCGTTGCGCCAGTGGCGATCATGGTTGTGACGCGCCAGCGAGGAGCGCGTACCGCCCAATTCGAACAGACGGTTGCTGGCTTCCAGGGCGATTTCAGTGGTCAGCACCTTGGCTTTGGCCACTGCTACCGAAGCGCGCGCCACGCCGGCTTCACCGGGGTTTTCACGCTCGCTATCGAGGACCCGACCGGCCCGCTCAAGCAAGGCTTCGGAGGCGTCCAGCTGGATGCTCAACTTGCCGATCTGGATGATGGTCAGCGGGTCCTCGCTGGCTTTATCCAGCCCCGAGTCGATCCATGGGCGAGCGTGATCACGCACAAAACTCAGGGTGTCGCGCAAGGCGGCGCGGGCAATGCCGGCATCAATCGCGGCGGTGGTGATTTGCGCAATCGGTCCGGCCAGGGTCGGGTTTTCATAAGACTGGTACGTCTTGAACACGTTAAAGGCCGGCACCCGCAGGTTTTCTGCCAGCACCGTGCCGCTGGCGGTGTTGCGCTGGCCAATGCTCGACCAGTCATCCACCACGATCAGGCCGGGCGTGCGCCGCGGCACAAACGCCAAGTGCGCTTTATCGTCGGCATTCAGCGCCAGCACCCCCAGCCAATGGGCGTACAACGAGCCAGTGCAGTAGCCTTTACGGCCATTGATCACCACCTCATCGCCTTCGCTGACAAAGCGCGTCTGGATGTCTTGCACAGTCTTGCCGCCGGTTTCAGAAATGGCATTGGCAAAGCGGTTGCCCTTGAGCGCCAGCCCCAGAAACCAGGCCTTCTGCTCTTCTGTGCCTTGCAGACGAATGTCTTCGAGCAGGCAGTAATGGTTCTGCGGGATCTGCCCGAGGGAAGCGTCGGCCGCCGAAATGATGGCGATCACCTCGGCCAGCGTGGCGAACGACACCTCAGCACCGCCGTACTCCTTGGGCACGGTAATGCCCCACAGGCCGCTGTTGGAGAACACATCCACCACCTCAGCAGGCACTTCGCGCTGACGGTCGCGCTCGGCATCACCTTCGAGTAAAAACGCGGCGACCTTGTGGGCGACTTCAATGGCTTCTGCGTCCGAGCGGATGACATGGGCATCGGGAACAGACAGTGGGTAATGGGCGTCGGCTGGGGTGTTCGACATGGGGTTCTCACTCTTTACTCGTGTTTAATCGCCAACAGATGCGATCGTTATTCACAACAGAGCAGAATCCATGCCAGATAATTTATTGTTTAAATTCAGTAAGTTATTGTTTGTTCGAAGCGTAAATAGTTGGCCTGGCAACAGTCTGTAGAACAACTGTTGCCAGGCCAACACTGCCCGCGCAAACCCAGGGTCACAGCCTTCGTGCCTCGGCAGTTCCTACAGGGTTGGCGCTACGCAGGCGAGCTTGTGAACATCAATGACCGACGACAGCAGCCCCGGCCTGGCGCTGCCCCGTGGGGAAACCGTGCTGGCGAGCGTTGAACACGATCAACAACCCTGCCAGCAACAACACCAGTAACGCCCAGGGCAACGCACTCACACCGACTTGATCGAGCAACACGCCACCCGTTAGCGCTCCGCCAGCGATGGCACTGTTCCAGACCACCACGTTCATCGACAACGCCACATCGGCGCCCTCACCTGCCGCGTCTGCCAGTGCCGTCTGCAGCAAGGTTGCCGCACCACCAAAGGACAGGCCCCAGATGAAAATACCGACGTACACCACCGGCGCAGACTGGAAGAACACACCAAACAACAGGGCAATCGCGGTAAACGCAGCAAGGCTGACCAGCACCACCCTGCGTAAATGGCTGTCGACCAGCCGACTGGTCAGCCAGATGCTCAACAGCGCCGCAAGGCCAAATACCAGCAACACAAGATCCACCTGATCGGCCAGACCCGCTGGCGTCACAAACGGGGCGATGTAGGTGTAGAGCATGTTGTGCGCGAGCATCCAGGTCATCACCACCGCAAGCACGGAGCGCACCCCGGGTGTCAGCAGTACCTGGCGCAAGCCGATGCGCCGGGCGCTGGCCTGCCCCGGATAATCCGGCACTTTGGCCAGCACCCAGACAATCAGCACCACAGTCAGTATGGACATCAGGCCGAAGGCGCTGCGCCAGCCCATCAGCGCCCCCAGCCAGGTGCCCAGTGGCACACCCAGTGACAGTGCGATTGGCGTACCGACCATCGCCACCGCCATGGCGCGGCCCTGCAAGTGCGGCACAACCATACGTCGTGCGTACCCCGCCAACAGGCTCCAGGCCAGACCGGCCGAAGCACCCGCGCAAAAGCGCGCCACCAGGGTCACGCCATAGTGTGACGACCACGCGGTGATCGAGTTGAACAGCAGAAAACCCACAATGGTCAGCAGCAAGACATTGCGCCGCCGCCAGCCCTGTGTGGCGATGGTCAAGGGAATCGCCGCCAGCAACGAGCCCAGTGCGTAGACCGTGACCATCTGCCCGGCCATTGCCGAGGAGATCTCAAGGCCGCTGCTGATTTGGGTCAGCAAACCCGCCGGCAACGTCTCGGTGACAATGCAGATAAACCCGGTCATGGCCAGCGCCAGCAGCGCGCCCATGGGTAATCGCTCAGTAGTGTCGCGCTCTTCAACCATCGCCTGTTCCAACCTGTCTTAGTTATGTATCGATAAGTACAGATGTTGGCGATGCAAAAGCGATTGGTCAACGACTTTTGTATCGACTAGTATTTATGTCTTGTGAAAAAGGAGACCGACAATGGCCCAGATGGGACGCCCACGTACGTTTGACCGTGACGCGGCAATCACTCAAGCCATGCACCTGTTTTGGCAGCACGGTTACGACTCCACCTCGCTGAGCCAGCTCAAGGCGAGCATCGGCCCAGGCATTTCGGCGCCGAGTTTTTATGCCGCCTTTGGCTCCAAGGAGGCCTTGTTCAAAGAGGTCATGGAACGTTATCTGAACTCCCATGGCCGCGTGACCGAGAGCCTACAAGACCCCGGGATTGCCCCGCGTGAAGCCATCGAACTGGCGTTGAGCCGCTCAGCCCGCATGCAATGCGAACCGGGGCACCCACGTGGCTGCCTGGTAACACTGGGGCTGATGAGTGCCTGCTCGGCTGAAACCCTGGAGATCTGCGCGCCACTGGCCCAGGCCCGCGCGCGTAACCGGGCAGGGTTTATTGCCTGCATCGAGCGCGGCGTCGCCTCGGGCGAACTGTCCGCGCAGACCAACGTTGTCGCCTTGGCCACAGTGTTTGAAAGCTTTTTGCTGGGGCTGACTACGCTTGCCCGGGACGGCCTGGAGCACGCAGTACTGGACGCCGCTGTCACCCAGGTAATGAGCGCATGGGACGTGATGCGCGTGGCCGCGTAACGGCTTGCGCTCATGCCTGTTTTTGGCGGGTCAGCTCATCAATCAGCAGTTGCGTCGGGGCGGTTAATGCCACGCCTTTGCGGGTGACGATTTCGTACGGCTCGCTGCGTGATTTCAAGTCCAGCGCCAAGCGCATCAGCATGCCGTGGGTCACCGCCATTTGCGCAACGTCCACCGGCATTACGGCGACCAGTTGCGGGTCCTGCAAGAGCAATGACAGCGTGGTGAAGGTCGATGAGGTTTCAATCGGATACGCCGGAAAGTTAAGCCCCGCTTCCCTGAACTCCCGCTCAAGGGTCAGGCGCATGGGCATGTTGACCGGGAACACCACCCACGACGAATCTGCCAGTTCGCTCAACGCCAGCGACGTACGGCGGGCAAACCGGTGCGCAGTGTTAGCGACCACGATCAGCGGCTCCTGCTCGCGCAGGCGACTGTCATAAGCCGCCGGATGTTTGCTGACGCTGGTGCGACATATGGCCAGGTCCAGGCGCCCTTCGTCGAGTAATCCCAACAGCCGAGCGCTGGTGTCTTCGACGATTTCTACCGATAACTGCGGCTGTTTGGCGCGCAATTGCGCCAGGCACTCCACCAGCACCGGCACTGCGCCCATGATCACCCCCACCGACAGACGCCCGCCATGGCCTTGCAAAATGCCGAGCATTTCTTCGCGCAGGTGCGCCACATCGGTGTGTATCAAACGCGCGTAACGGATCACGCAACGCCCCAGATCATTGGGCGTCAGGCCTTTGGGCGTGCGCTCGAACAGGGTTGCGCCCAGCGTCGATTCAATTTCGTGCAGCGCCTTGGTCGCGCCGGGCTGGGTAATTGCCACAGACTCGGCGGCCTTGTGCAGCGAGCCGAATTCGTCCAGCGCAATCAACAACCGCAATTGTTTGAGGCGCAGCCGGGAAATGATGGTGGTCAGGGATGGCAGCATGGGGATGACTATTGGTTATCGCTCAATCAGCATCTGTCATTAGGCAGCATCCCTGACAAAAATTAAAGTGAGCGCCAGAAGGGGTTAACGACCCGCCATAAAAATAATCTGCGAGAGTTCACTGTATGCGCTTGATCCAGTTTGAAACAGCTCAAGGCCAGCGCCACGTCGGGGTGATCGAGGGCGATGAGATCCACGTGGTGCTGGGCACCGAAACCACTCGCGAACTGGCTCTGGAGGCCATTCGTAAAGGCCACGGCCTGGTCGCTGAAGTGCTGGCCCGTGGCACCGAGGCAAGTCCTGTCAGTTATAGCCAGACACTGGAGCAAGGCCGCGTACTCCCGCCGCTGGACCATGCAGACCCGGCCCACTGCCTGATCAGCGGCACCGGCCTGACCCACTTGGGCAGCGCCTCGACACGCGACAAGATGCACCAGCAAAACGCAGCCGATCACAGCGCCATGACCGACACCGCACGTATTTTTCAGTGGGGCATAGAAGGTGGCCGCCCGGCATCCGGCACGGTGGGCGTGCAACCGGAGTGGTTCTACAAGGGTGACGGCTCGATCGTGGTTCGCCCCGGCAGTGCGTTCAGCAAACCGACCTTCGCTGAAGATGCCGGCGAAGAACCCGAGCTGACCGGCCTGTATGTAGTGGGCGACGATGGCAAGCCCTACCGCGTAGGCTTTGCGTTGGGCAATGAGTTTTCTGACCACGTCATGGAGCGCCGTAACTACCTGTACCTCGCGCACTCTAAATTGCGCAATTGCAGTTACGGCCCCGAGCTGCGTGTCGGCGAGCTGCCGCGTCACCTGACCGGCATGAGCCGCATCCTGCGCGGTAACGAGGTAGTCTGGGAAAAAGAGTTTCTCAGCGGTGAAGACAACATGTGCCACAGCCTGGAAAACCTTGAATACCACCACTTCAAGTACCCGCAGTTCCTGCGCCCTGGCGATGTGCACGTGCATTTCTTTGGCACCGCCACTCTATCGGTGGCCGACAACATTCACACCCAGGAAGGTGACCGCTTCGAAATCAGCATACCGGAGTTCGGCGCACCGCTGATCAACGGTATACAGGCAGGCACCGCTGAACTGCCAGCCGGGCATGTCGTAACGTTGTAGCAAGGCTTTGTGGGCTTGCCTGCAAGCCCACTCCCCGCTTGATAAAAAACATAAAAAAGCGAGACGAACATGAACAGCAAAATTGCACCGGCCGCCCCCAGCCAGGCCGCCGGGCTTGCAGACGCCTCACGACCTACCACGGTGCGCTGGCGCATATTTTTGATCCTGCTGCTGTTGTCGGCGATCAACTACATCGACCGCGCGTCACTGTCGGTGGCCTTGCCACTGATTTCCAGCGAATTTGAAATGACCCCGGCCCTGGAAGGCCTGATGCTCAGCGCGTTCTTTTGGTCCTATGCGCTGATGCAAATTCCTGGCGGCATGCTCCTGGACCGTTTTCAGGTGCGCAATATCGTCGGTGTGGCGACCGTGGGCTGGGGCTTCTTCCAGGCCATCGCAGGGGGCGCCCACAGCTGGATGACCTTGCTCGCCACCCGTATCGGTCTGGGCGTTGCCGAATCACCGATCATGCCCGCCGGGGCCAAGCTGAACGGTGCCTGGCTGACGCCCAATGAGCGGGGCCGCGGGGCAACCCTGGTGGATGGCGGCGCCCCCTTGGGCACAGCCTTTGGCGCCATCATCATCGCGGGTCTGATTACCTGGTTCGACTCGTGGCGCATTGCGTTCGTGATCGCCGGTGTCGGCACCATGATCGTCGGTGTCTGGGCCTGGTGGTACATCCGTAATAACCCGGCCGAACACCCTAAAGTCAACGCAGCTGAACTGGCCTATATCACCAACGCCAATGCCGAGGCGGCGAAAACCAACGGCGAACGCAAAGCCATCCTCAAAGACTTGCTGAAAAGCCGTTCGGTATTGGCCATGTTCGCCGGGTACGCCTGCTACAACAGCGTGTTCTACGGTTTGCTGACCTGGATGCCGAGCTACCTGCACAAGGCGCACAACCTCGATATCAAGGCCATGGGCGGTGCAACGTTCCTGATCTTTATGTGCGGGTTTATCGGCGAGATCTTCGGCGGTTGGCTGGCGGACAAATGGAAGGACGCAGGCGGCGCTCCGAACAAGGTGATGCGCACCATGTTCGGCGGTTCGGCGGCGATTGCTGCGCTGTGCATCCTGCTGGTGGCCTACACACCGGACGCTTTCACCGTGATTTCGCTGCTCTGCGTGGCCCTGTTTTTCATTCGCTGGTGCGGCATGTACTGGTGCTTGCCAGCCATTTTGGGCGGTAAATCCAAGGCGGGCGTACTGGGCGGCAGCATGAATTTCTGCGGCAACATGGTCGGTGTCATCGTACCGATCCTGATCGGCCTGATCGTGCAGTTCACCGGTTCGTACTTCCTCGCGCTGATCTTCTTCGTGGTGATGGCTTTCGGTCTGATGCTGTTCTCATCCCTCATCGACTACCGCGAGCGCGGTCTGGCCTGAGCCTTTCACTGAGGTAACTGTTGATGCAACTCATAACTAAAACAGGCAGTGAAAATGCTGCCAACGCCGTGATTCGACTCAACCCGCTGGACGATGTGCTGATTGCCCGCCAGCCCATTCCCAAAGGCCTGATCCTTGAGGCCGAAGGGCTGACAGCGCTGGACGCTATCCCTTCGGGCCACAAGATCGCAACCCGTGATCTGCCGGCCGGCCAGGCGCTGCGCCGTTATGGGCAGATCATTGGCTTCGCCAGCCAGCCGATCAAAGCCGGTGAACACGTGCATGTGCACAACCTGGCCATGGGGGATTTTTCGCGCGATTACGCCTTTGGTGTGGATGCGCGGGGGATTCATACGCCCGACCAGGACACCTTTATGGGCATCGTGCGCGCGGACGGCCGCGTCGCTACCCGTAACTACGTGGGCATCCTGACGTCGGTGAACTGCTCGGCGACGGTGGCCAAGGCCATCGCCGATCACTTTCGCCGCGACATCAACCCGCAGGCCCTGATCGACTATCCCAACGTGGATGGCGTGGTCGCCCTGACCCACAGTTTTGGGTGCGCAGTCGACCCCGGCGGCGAAGCCCTGGCCATGCTGCGCCGGACCTTGGGCGGCTATGCGATTCACCCCAACTTCGCCTCGGTGCTGATGATCGGTCTGGGTTGTGAAACCAACCAGATCGCGGATTTGCTGGAGGCCCAAGGCCTGGAAAAAGGTGAATTTCTGCGCGCCTTTACCATTCAAGGCACGGGCGGCACGTCGAAAACCATTGCCAGCGGCATCGAGCAGGTTAAATCCCTGCTGGCCGAGGCCAACCGCGTCGAGCGTGAGCCGGTCAGTGCCAAACACTTGATCATCGGCTTGCAATGCGGCGGTTCCGATGGCTACTCGGGCATCACCGCCAACCCGGCGCTGGGCAATGCGGTAGATCGCCTGGTCGCGGCGGGCGGAACTGCAATCCTCTCCGAGACCCCGGAAATCTATGGCGCCGAGCATTTGCTCACACGCCGTGCGGTCAGTCGTGAAGTCGGAGAAAAGCTGATCAAGCGGATTCACTGGTGGGAAGACTACTGCAAGCGCATGAATGCCGAGCTGAACAACAACCCGTCGGCGGGCAACAAGGTCGGAGGCTTGACCACCATCCTCGAAAAATCTCTGGGCGCCGTGGCCAAGGCCGGCTCCAGTGACCTGGTCGATGTCTACGAATACGCTGAGACGGTGCGCGCCCACGGCCTGGTGTTTATGGACACACCGGGCTACGACCCGATTTCGGCAACCGGCCAGGTGGCGGGCGGCGCCAACCTGATTGCGTTCACCACAGGGCGCGGTTCGGCCTATGGCTGCGCGCCCTCGCCGTCGATCAAGCTGGCTACCAACACCCGCCTGTGGGAGACCCAGGAAGAAGACATGGACGTGAACTGCGGCGGCATTGCCGACGCCAGCATGACCATCGAAGAGCGCGGCGAGTACATCTACCGCCTGATGTTGCGCATCGCCTCCGGTGAGCGCAGTAAAAGCGAGCAGCACGGTTACGGCCAAAACGAATTTGTGCCATGGCAGATCGGTGCAATTACCTAAGCCCGTGATGACACACCACACCTGTGGGAACCGGGCTTGCCCGCTCCCACGGGTTTCATTTTTTTTTCAAGGAGATGGACATGACCCAGATTACCGGCCAGAACTTTATTGGCGGCCAGCGCAGCAGCGCTGGCGCTGTTCATTTGCAAAGCCTGGATGCAACGACCGGTGAAGCCCTGCCGTATCAGTTTGTGCAGGCCACCGACGCCGAAGTAGACGCCGCCGCCAACGCGGCCAGCGCCGCCTTCGCGGCCTTTCGCAGTTTGCCCGCCAGCCGCCGTGCGGAATTTTTAGAAGCCATTGCTGAAGAAATCGACGCGCTGGGCGACGAGTTTGTGGCCATCGTTTGCCGTGAAACCGCCCTGCCCGCCGGGCGCATTCAGGGTGAGCGCGGCCGCACCAGCGGGCAGATGCGTTTGTTTGCCCAGGTGCTGCGGCGCGGCGATTTTTATGGCGCGCGGATCGATCAGGCCCTGCC
>NZ_WIVR01000086.1:0-15458 GCF_009600525.1 Pseudomonas sp. FSL R10-1350 | reverse complement strand
AATTGGTAGACACGCCAGCTTCAGGTGCTGGTGGCCGCAAGGCCGTGGAAGTTCGAGTCTTCTTCTGGGCACCAATTCAGGTTTACAGCCTACGGTTGTGAAACCACTCAAAAAGCCCGCGCAAGCGGGCTTTTTAGTTTCCGGCATTCTAAATGCACATCCTCTGCAACTGCGTCCCATCGAATTCTCAAAATACTGCACAAAAAAAAACCTGTCTCACAGAGCAATCAGATTCGTCTTATCCATTTCGACAAGACACCTCAATGAGAATGCGACTCTTCTATTCCAATAAGATGAGTCAGCACTATGAACAATACCTGCCTGGCACTAATACTTACGGCATTTTGCATTCCTGCAGCACAAGCTGGAGAGTGGTATGGCTCGGCCAAGCTCAACAGCGCCCATCAAAAACTCTCTGACGCACTGTTAACCAGCCCTCGCGTCACCGACCGCGTGTCCAACCCCGACAGCAATAAACGCATTTCTGGATCATTGGCATTGGGCCATGCGTTTTCGGGCGGCTGGCGCCTTGAAGGTGAATACACCTCGCGCACCCATGCCAACTTTGACTCCCACTGGGCTCCTTTCGAGGCCAACGTGAACCGGCTCAAGATTGATAGCCAACGCCTGATGCTCAATGCTTACAAAGACTTTGCAGTAAATGATTGGCTGTCGTTCTACGGCACGGTCGGCGCCGGTGTAGCTCAGATAGATGCCGAAGGGTATCAAGGCAATAAAAGCCGGCGCTTCGAGAACAAACGCCAGAATAACTTTGCCTACAGCGCAGGACTTGGCGCGACCGCCAAGCTGACTGAAACAACGAGCCTGGGCTTAGGCTATCGCTATGTCGACATGGGCAAAGTTGAAACAGGCCGCAACTCCTTTGCCAACCGCATCAACGCCAGAGATGAACAACTAAAAGGCAAGCTCAGCGACCAAAACCTTTTCGTGGAAGCACGGGTCGCGTTCTAAGCCAGCATGAGATGCAGCCCCTGGCTGCATTTCCCTTCTTTTGCACTCATCCTGCCTACCTCTCCTCGCCCGGTCCGCACTTGAGAAACAATATCGTTTATTATTGTTACAAGTTTTGTAGTACCAAAGTGAGGAACCCAGCGAATGATGCTCCGAAATACCCGGCTTGCGACATCTCTACTGCGCGGCCTGACGCTCTCCATCCTCGGTCTTGCACTGACCTCCCCCGCCTACGCAGCCGACCCCGTCACCCTGACGCTGTACAACGGCCAGCACAAAGAAGTGGGCGACAACCTGGCCGCCGCCTTTGAAGCCAAAACCGGCATTCACGTCAACGTGCGCAAGGGCAGCAGCAACCAACTGGCCAGCCAGATCATGGAAGAAGGCGACCGCTCCCCGGCTGACGTGTTTTACGCCGAAGAATCGCCGCCCCTGAACAACCTGGGCGAGCAAGGCTTTCTGGCCAAGGCCGACGACAGCACCCTGCAAGCGCTGCCCAAAGAATACGTGGCCGCCAATGGCACCTGGATCGGCGTAACTGCCCGCACCCGCGTCGTGGCGTTCAACCCCAAGCTGATCAAAGAAGAAGACCTGCCCAAATCGGTACTCGATTTCGCCGACCCCGAGTGGCAAGGCAAAGTCGGCTTCGTCCCCACCAGCGGCGCCTTCCAGGAACAGGCCGTGGCCATCATTAAACTGCACGGTCGCGACGCCGCAGAAGAATGGCTGACCGGCCTGCGCGCCTTCGGCAAAACCTACACCAACAACATGGTTGCACTCAAAGCGGTGGAAAACGGCGAAGTCGCCACCGTGCTGGTGAACAACTACTACTGGTTCGCCCTGGAAAAAGAGAAAGGCAAACTGGACTCCAAACTGCACTACTTCACCGACGGTGATGCGGGCGGCTTGATCACCGTGTCCAGCGCAGGCGTGATCAAAGCCAGCAAGCACCCCAAAGAAGCCCAGCAATTGCTCGCCTATATGGCCAGCGAAGAGGGCCAGCGGGTGATCACCAACACCACCGCCGAATACCCGATGCGCAAAGGCATGGTGTCGGACCGTGGTCTTAAGCCATTCGAAGAGCTGCAAGCGCCGAAAATCACCCCGGCTGACCTGGGCAACGCTGAAGAAGCGCTGGACCTCGAACGCGAAACCGGCCTGCTCTGATGCTCGCCACTGCCCACCCTGTGCGCCACACCCTTAAGCGCAAAAGGCCGTCGATCTGGCTGCTGCTGCCCGTCCTGCTGCTGGTCGGGCTCAGCCTGCTGCCGCTGCTGTATGTCGCCACCAAAGCCTGGCAAGCCGGCTGGACGCAGGCGTTGAGCCTGTTGTGGCGGCCGTATGTGTTCGGCCTGATGCGCAACACGCTGCTGCTGATGGTGGGCGTCACCGTGACCTGCGCCGTGGTCGGCCTGTCGCTGGCCTGGCTGCTGGAACGCAGCAACTTGCCGGGGCGGCGCCTGTGGGGCGTGATCCTGTGCCTGCCGTTTGCCGTCCCGGCGTTTGTCAGCAGCTTCACCTGGGTGTCCCTGAGCGCCAGCTTTGAAGGCCTGGGTGGGGCCATTCTGGTGATGAGCCTGTCCAAATACCCGCTGATCTTTCTGCCGGTCGCCGCCACCCTGCGCAACCTTGACCCGGCCCTGGAAGAATCGGCGCGTACCCTGGGGCAGAACCGTTGGGGCGTGTTTTTCAAGATCACCCTGCCATTGCTGTGGCCTTCGCTCCTGGCCGGCTCGCTGCTGATTGCCTTGCACATGCTGGTGGAGTTTGGCGCGCTGTCGATCATCGGCCTGCAAACCTTTACCACCGCGATCTACCAGCAATTTGAACTGGAATTCAGCAACGCCAATGCGGCGATGCTGTCGGCGGTGCTGCTGGTGATGTGCCTGAGCCTGTTGTGGCTGGAGCTGAAAGCGCGCGGCAAAGGCCGCCACATTCGCATCGGCCAAGGCGCTGCACGGCGCGCCGAACAGGTACGGTTGGGCAAGTGGTCGCTGGTGGGGCAAGTGTATTGCCTGCTGCTGGCGGTGATTGGCAGCGGCATCCCGCTGGGCATGCTGGCGTACTGGCTGATCAAGGGCAGCTCGGCGGCCTTCCCGATGGCGGCGATTGGCGAGGCGCTGTTCTCGTCGCTGGCTTTGTCGTTGGGCGGTGCTGCCTTGTGTCTGGTGCTGGCGGTGCCGGTGGGGTTGCTGGTGGTGCGTTACAAAGGCCAACTGGCGATCTGGGCCGAACGCCTGCCGTACCTGCTGCACGCCCTGCCGGGCCTGGTCATTGCCCTGGCGCTGGTGTACTTCTCGCTGCATTACGTGCCGGTGCTGTATCAGACCTCGGCGTTGCTGCTGGTGGCGTATGCGCTGCTGTTTTTACCCTTGGCGCAAGCACCGATCCGCACCGCGCTAAACAAGGCCGCCCCGCAACTGGAAGAAGCCGCCCGCACCTTGGGCGCCTCATCGTTCTCGGCGTTTTACCGGGTGACCTTGCCGATCATCTTCCCGGCGCTGGGCGCAGCGTTTGCACTGGTGTTTCTCGACGCTATGAAAGAACTGACCGCCACCTTGCTGCTGAGCCCGACCGGGCTTAACACCCTGGCCACCCAAGTGTGGGCGCACACCTCAAATGTCGAGTTTGCGGCCGCGGCGCCTTATGCTGCACTGTTGATCGTGGTGTCGGGCTTGCCGGTGTATTTGCTGACCACGCGGATGTATTTGAGCCGCTGAAGCCGCTTTAGCCCTCTCCCGCCGGGAGAGGGGCTTTTTTCCACACAATTCGCAACGCCTGCACCGGCTTCGTCCCTTTCATTCGCAGGACCTTTCCTAGAGAATCCTCACCGCCTTGTGGCGCTGGAACGGCGCGGATAGTCTCGACGGGTCACTGATTTCAGTGGCCGGTTTTGACAGACCGTCTGATCTCGCATGACCACTGTGTTATGGCGGCCATGTGCGGGGCATCTTCGGGTGCGCCGAGTTCGCGAGACTCCTCGGTCTGTCAACCCGCACATAGCTGCCACCCTTCCGATTGACAGCGGATTGACGACAGCTCCAACGTTTGGAGTTTCTCGCATGGATAAAATCGTCCCAGACCCACCCCTCGATGCCTTTCACACCAGCGCCCATCGCGGCACGCTGCTGTTCGCCACCCACCCCGGTATTCCCGCACGAGACGCGCTTGAACACGTTTCGCTGCTGCTTAAAGGCGCAGAGTTAAACGCCGACGACATCAGCGCTCACCTTTCAGGCCTTGAAGCCGAACAGCTGTGGAATGTTATCCACAGCATGGAGATGGCCCGAGCGCTGGTGGACTCGCTACTAACTGATTAATGCTCGCCATGAATGCGCTTGTGCGTAATCCGCCAGCCCTCACCCCAACCCTCTCCCGGAGGGAGAGGGAGCTTTACCGAGGTGGTTTCGGATTCAACGCCATTGCTTGCAAACCGCAAATCATCACCAATATCCCCCAATCAGTCCCCTCTCCCTCCGGGAGAGGGCTAGGGTGAGGGGCTTTTGATTTTAAGCTCTGAACTGCCCCAAACTGGCCTTCAACTGCTCTGCCAGGCTGTCCAGCACTTTGCCGCTGGCCGTGGTCTGCGTGACGGCCTCGGCCGCGCGTTCGGCCTGGGCATGGATCACTTCGACCCGCCCACGCACTGCATGGGCGCCCTGGGCCTGATGCGCTGCGGCTTTGGTCGCATCGTCTATGGCTGTGTGCACTTGCTCAACCGAGGCCTGCACGGTTTTTTGCAATTTCACACTGCCGCGCAACACGGCCAGGCCTTCGTCCGCCTGACGCCCGGCCTGCGCAATCGCCTCAACCGCTTCTTTGGCGCCCTGCTGCAAGGCCACGATGTGCGCCTGAATATCGCCGGTAGAGCTTTGTGTTTTGCTCGCCAACGCACGGACTTCATCGGCCACCACCGCAAAGCCGCGCCCCGTCTCGCCTGCCCGCGCCGCTTCAATGGCGGCGTTCAACGCCAGCAGGTTGGTCTGCTCAGCAATGCCATGGATCACCGTCAGCACCACTTCGATCTGCTCGCTTTGCTGCGCCAGCCGCTCAATCACTTTGGCGCCCTCGCCCACTTGCCCGGCCAGCGCTTCAATCAAGCCGCCCACTTGCGCCGAGGTGCGGGTGTTTTCGTCAGTCGCCTGACGAATGTCCACCACCTGGCGCAGCGCCGCCTGCATCGCCTGGCTTTCAGACTGCGCCGCATCGGCCATGGTCGACAGCGCCTCAAGGCTTTGCGCCACTTCATCGCGCTGCAACTGCGCTGCCGCATCCGCCCCGGCATTGCGCATCGTCATCACGCCAATCTCGACCCCGGTGCGCTGGGCCACATCCCCCGCTTCACGCACGATGGGCTGCAACTTGTCGACAAAACGGTCAACCGCTGCCGCCATGTCGCCAATCTCGTCTTTGCTGTTCAGGCCCACGCGTTTGGTCAGGTCACCTTCGCCCGCCGCCAGGTCATTCAGGGCGGCGTTAAGCAGCAGTAACTTACTCACCACGCGCCGTCCCAACACCACCGCCAGTACCAGCAACACGCCAAGCCCCACCAGCGCCAGGCTCAAGCCGATACGCCAGCGCAGCGCTTCTGCTGCCTCACGTACGGTATGCGCGGTATTGACCTGCATTTGTGCGGCCGCTGCCTGCGCCGACTGCAAACGCGCGCCCAGGGCTTTGGAGCTTTCGCTGGCCGCGCCTTGCAGGCTGTCATCGACCAACTGATCACTGCTTACGATCAACGACGCAAAACGCTGGTCCAGCGCCGCCAGCGACTGTTCGATCGACGCAGTAGAAACGCCCATCAACACTTTGCCGATCACAACGCCGTTGGGGCTGATGGGCGCTTCGAGGTAATACACCGCCGGATCGTTGCGCGCAGCATCGAGGACTTTATCCAGGGCACGTTCGCCCTTGCCCTTTTCCAGCAGGGCTTTGTTGATCGGGTTATCACGGTTGAGGTAGCGCGTCAGATGCTGCCCCGAGGCATCGTCATACACCACGAACAGCACATTGGGATTGCGCTGGGCACGCCGAGCGAAGTCCGACAGTGTCGGCACATCGTTGTCCCAAATGGCCCGGGACGAAACGGCCGCCAGCAGCTGCGCCATGTCGTTCGCGGAGTCTTTGAGGCTCTGCTCGAGCATTTCCCAGAGCTGCATCTGTTCGTCTTTTAGGCGCGGCTCCAGGCCTGCGGTCAGGCGCTGGCGGGTGCTGACCGACAATCCGTCCAGGTTACTCTTGACCTCACGCCCGGCCAACTCCAGTTCGGCCGCCAACTGTTTGCTGTCTGCACTCAGCCCCGCATCCAGATCGGACTCCAGGGCCGTGACCGTGCTCCGTGTCAGTGCGACAGCCACCAGCACTTGCACCAAAAGAGCGATACCGAGGGTAACGAATACCGGCCGCAATAAACGGCTTTGTAACAATGAGAGTACGGCAGACACAGAAAACCCCTCCACAACGGTGCCATTATTTTGATGGCACGCTTATGGGGTTTTTGAAGCAAGGGTCATGCCGTGGATCTCTTGCGGGACTTCCAGTCTTCGACGCCGCGCTGTCGCGCAGCAAACAGGCCATCGATAATCGACAGCATCCCCCAATCGGTTCCCTCTCCTTCGGGAGAGGGCTAGGGTGAGGGTTGATCTTGATTTGAGTGCATATCCATTGCTGCGGCAACGGCCACTTAGGGTTCCGCCCTTACGGCGCGTCACTTTGAAAGCGCAAAGTAACCAAACGCTTTTTGCCCCAACCCCTCGGTGCCTCGCTGTGGCTCGGCATGCCCTCACCACAGGCCCTGCTCCGTGGGCCCGCCGCGATCGGCCATCCCTGGCCGTGTCGCGGCTAACCCGGCGTCCTGCCGGGTTACCCACTGCGCAAAACCTGCGTTCGGCCAGCGTGGTTTAACGGGGCCTCTTAGATCAAGATTAAAAACCAGATCAAGATCAACAGATCGCGAGGCAAGCTCGCTCCTACAGAGGGCTAAAACAACAAAGGGCCCCGAAGGGCCCTTTGTTTTACATCGCGACGTGTTACGCGAACGGGTGACGCAGAACGATGGTTTCGTTGCGGTCCGGACCTGTCGAGACGATGTCGATCGGCGCGCCGATCAGTGCTTCTACGCGCTTGATGTAAGCACGGGCGTTTTCTGGCAGCTCTTCCAGGGTTTTGGCACCCACAGTAGACTCGGTCCAGCCCGGCACGGTTTCGTACACAGGCTCCAGGCCTACGTAGCTGTCAGCGTCAGTCGGCGCCACTTCAACACCGTTTGCATCTTTGTAGCCAACGCAGATGTTGATGGTTTCCAGACCATCGAGTACGTCCAGCTTGGTCAGGCAGATGCCCGAGATGCTGTTCACGTCGATAGCGCGACGCAGGATAACGGCGTCGAACCAACCGCAACGACGGGCACGGCCGGTGGTTGCACCGAACTCGTGACCTTGTTTGGCCAGGTGAGCGCCGACGTCGTCGAACAGCTCAGTCGGGAACGGGCCCGAACCCACGCGAGTGGTGTAAGCCTTGGTGATGCCCAGGATGTAGTCCAGGAACATCGGGCCAACGCCCGAACCGGTCGCAACGCCACCGGCGGTGGTGTTGGAGCTGGTCACGTACGGGTAGGTACCGTGGTCGATGTCCAGCAGCGAACCTTGAGCGCCTTCGAACATGATGTCTTTGCCAGCGCGACGCAGGTCGTGCAGCTCAGCGGTCACGTCCAGCATCAGCGGCTTGAGCAGCTCAGCGTATTCTTTGCACTCGGCCAGGGTCTTGTCGAAGTCGATGGCGGTGTCTTTGTAGTAACCCACCAGCATGAAGTTGTGGTAATCCACCAGCTCACGCAGTTTGGCTTCAAAACGCGGCATGTTCAGCAGATCGCCAACGCGCAGACCGCGACGTGCAACCTTGTCTTCGTATGCCGGGCCAATGCCGCGACCGGTTGTACCGATCTTCAGCTCGCCACGGGCTTTTTCACGGGCCTGGTCCAGTGCAACGTGGAACGACAGGATCAGCGGGCAGGACGGGCTGATACGCAGGCGCTCACGCACCGGTACGCCTTTCTCTTCCAGCTTGATGATTTCACGCAACAGAGCGTCTGGAGCAACCACCACACCGTTGCCGATCAGGCACTGCACGCCTTCGCGCAATACGCCCGACGGAATCAGGTGCAGAACGGTTTTTTCGCCGTCGATCACCAAGGTGTGGCCAGCGTTGTGGCCACCTTGGTAGCGCACTACAGCGGCAGCATGTTCGGTCAGCAGATCAACGATCTTGCCTTTGCCCTCATCACCCCACTGGGTGCCCAGGACTACGACATTCTTACCCATAACACTTGTCCTCATTCGCGCAAACTTGGTGCCGGCAACCGCCGGCAGGAAAACTCAAGAAGCCAGCGGCACGACGTGCCACAAGCCGTTCTGCTGAATCAATTGGCGGTCGCAGTCCGCATCACGGGCGGCGGTCTGTGGCTGGCCAGGCAATGCCTGAACCACACGCTGACCTTCACTGCGAAGCTGGCAAACCTGCTGCCAGAGTGCCGCATCTGTGCTGTCAGGCATCCAGATACCGCCAGACGGTAGCTGAACCTCAGCACGCCCCAGGGTTACCAGGGTTTTCAAATCGGTCGAAAAACCGGTCGCCGGACGGGCACGCCCAAACACAGCACCGATATCGTCATAACGACCGCCCTGGGCGATGGAATCCCCAACGCCCGGAACAAACACCGCAAACACCACACCTGTGTGGTAGTGATACCCACGCAACTCACCCAGGTCAAAATACAGCGGCAACTGCGGGAAACGCACCGACAACCGCTCGGCAATGGCCTGCAAGTCGTCCAGAGCAGCCATCACCTCGGCCGGAGCCTTGGCCAGACGCTCACGCGCAGCAACCAGCACTTCACGGCCGCCACACAAACCCACCAATGCCTGAAGCATGTCGGCCAGATCGGCCGGCAAACCTTCGGTCAAGGCTGTTACTTCGTCGATCGCCTTGCGTTGCAGGGCGTCGAACAATTGTTGTTCCACTTCAACCGACAGGTTGGCCGCACGGGCCAGCCCACGGTAAATGCCGACATGCCCCAGGTCCATGTGCACATCCGGCACATCGGCCAGTTGCAGCATGGCCAGCATCAAGCTGATGACTTCTACGTCGCTGCTCGGGCTGGCATCGCCATACAACTCGGCGCCCAACTGGATCGGGCTGCGCGAGGACGACAATGCACGCGGTTGAGCATGCAGGACGCTGCCGGCGTAGCACAGACGGCTCGGGCCTTCATGACGCAAGGTATGCGCATCAATGCGCGCCACTTGCGGCGTGATGTCGGCACGAAAACCCATCTGGCGACCCGTCTTGGGGTCAATAACCTTAAAGGTCCGCAGGTCGAGATCCTGGCCAGCCCCTGTCAGCAGGGACTCCAGGTATTCGATATGCGGGGTGACGACGAACTCATAGCCCCAGCTCTGGAACAGATCCAACACCTGACGCCGCGCGACTTCAATGCGCGCAGCTTCTGGTGGAAGTACTTCTTCGATGCCATCTGGCAGAAGCCAGCGGTCTACCGTTGCCATTACGCCATTCCCCTATGATCCGGGTGGCCAGCCAGCAGGCAAGCCTTGAGTAAAGCAGAACGTGGCTGCGTCTTTAGCGCGCACAGCAAAAAAGCCTGAATGACAGGCTCAGCACATTCCTCGAAAAATCTACCGATGCTGTCACAGCCATTCGGTCAATCAAACATGCAGACGCAAAAAAGCCGGGAATTTCCCGGCTGCCGCATCATACACACGTTTTCTAAAAGGATCACCCCGCGAGGCAATTTGCCCGCCCGGCGGAGTGCGTGTACAGGATGCTTTTTTGCTGCAGGAGCGAGCTTTTGGAGATCAAAAGATCGCGAGGCAAGCTCGCTCCTACAGGTTTACTGCGGCTTGGACTTGTCCAGGTAGCGGAAGAACTCGCTGCTTGGGTCCAGAACCAATACGTCGCTCTTGTTCGCAAAGCTTTCGCGGTAAGCGCGCAGGCTGCGATAGAACTTGTAGAACTCCTGGTCCTGACCGTAAGCCTTGGAGTAAATCGCAGCAGCCTGGGCATCGCCATCACCGCGTGCTTCTTCGGACTGGCGATACGCCTCAGCCAGCAGAACACGACGTTGACGGTCGGCGTCAGCACGAATGCCTTCTGCCAGCTCGTTACCCTTGGCCCGATGCTCGCGTGCTTCACGCTCACGCTCGGTGCTCATACGTTCGAAAACGCTGCGGTTTACTTCTTTGGGCAGGTCAATGGCCTTGACGCGAACGTCGACCACTTCAATGCCCAGCTCTTTCTCAGCCATTTTGTTCAGCGATGCGGTGATGTCAGCCATCAATGCATCACGCTCACCCGACACCACTTCGTGCAGGGTGCGCTTACCGAACTGGTCACGCAGGCCCGACTCCAGACGACGCGACAGGCGCTCGTCAGCAATCTGCTTCATGCCCGAGGTCGCGGTGTAGAAGCGCTCGGCATCTTTCACACGCCACTTGGCGAAAGCATCGACCATGACCGCTTTCTTTTCCAGCGTCAGGAAACGCTGCGTCGGCGCATCCAGCGTCATCAGGCGGGCGTCAAACTTGCGCACCTGGTTAACGTAAGGGATCTTCACGTGCAGGCCTGGCTGAACATCGGCCTGAACCACACGGCCGAAGCGCAACAGCACGGCACGTTCGGTTTGCGAGACGATGTAGAAGCTGTTCCAGGCAACGATCGCCACAACAACGGCAACAATAAGGGCGACCAGCGATTTATTGCTCATCAGCGACTCTCCCTGGTACGCGGTGGTGTCGGCAGATCCGTGTTGATGTGCGTGCCAGCATCAGAACTGCTCGCCGCAGCTGCCGAACCCGTTACCGAGTTGCTGCCGCCAGTACGGCCTTCAATCATTTTGTCCAACGGCAAGTACAGCAGGTTGCTCTGGCCGTTTTTGTTGCCGGTCACGAGTACTTTGCTGGTGTTGCTGAAGACATCCTGCATGGTGTCCAGGTACAGACGGTCACGGGTCACGTCAGGATTTTTGCGGTACTCGGCCACCAGCTTGGTAAAGCGGTCAGCTTCACCCTTGGCGCGAGACACCACTTCATCGCGGTAACCGTTGGCATCTTCGATGATGCGCTGTGCCTGACCACGGGCTTCCGGAACCACGCCATTGGCGTAGCTTTCGGCCTGGTTGCGGGCACGCTGCTCGTCTTCACGGGCACGGATCACGTCGTCAAAGGCTTCTTGTACTTCACGCGGTGCAGCAGCGTTTTGTACGTTGACCTGAGTCACCGTAATACCGGTTTTGTAGGTATCGAGGAAACGCTGCAGGCGCTCCTTGATCTCTACGGCCATTTGTTCACGGCCATCGGTCAACACCTGGTCCATCGACGTGGAACCCACGACGTGACGCAAGGCACTGTCTGTGGCTTGCTGCAGACTGACTTCCGGTTGATCAACGTTCAGCACGTAGTCGCGCAGGTTGCTGATCTTGTACTGCACGGTCAGCGGCACTTCGACGATGTTTTCGTCTTCAGTGAGCATCTGGCCCTGCTTGGTGTACGCACGCTCACGCGTTACGTTTTCCATGTACTTTTTATCGAACGGCGGCAAGTAGATGTTCAGACCCGGACCAACCGTGTCGTAGTACTTGCCCAGGCGCAGCACGACGGCTTGCTCCTGCTCGTCGACCACATAAACCGCGCTGTACAGCCAGACGGCTGCCATAACGACCAGTACCAGGCCGAGCACACCGAAGCCGGCGCTCTTACCGCCTGAGCCACCTTCGTTGCCACCGCCACCGGTACGTTTTTTTCCACCACCGAACAACCCATTCAGGCTTTCCTGCAGCTTTCGGAAGGCCTCGTCGAGATCCGGTGGTCCCTTGCGGTCGCCATTTTTAGGGCGTTTGCTACCCCAGGGATCTTGATTGTTCGAGTTGCCACCCGGCTCATTCCAAGCCATAGCGCTCTCCATCTGATAAAGCAAAGACGCGCCCACGGCGCGCCGACCAATGCTACAGAATGCCTACCACAGCGGCACGGCCGCTTTAGGAGGCTTTTATTGCAAAGTGTGTTCTTCGATGAATTCCAGCGGTTGCATCCCTTCACGGCTGACCAAGCGATTGAGCTCGGAACGCGGCAGGCGTACGTCCAACAAACTGGAGCCCTCATCGTCATGCGCTTCTTTTTGCACAACCCCCAGTTCGAAGAACTGTGCACGCAGTCGAGCAAAACGTTGCGGCAAGCGCAAGGTGCCAACGAACAAATCACTGCCCAGCAACTCGGCAATGGCCTGCTCAAGCAGCTCCAGACCTTGGTTTTCACGGGCCGACAACCAGACCCGCTGCGGTTTGCCATCGGCATCACGCTGGATCTGCGGCTCTACACCTTCAAGCAAATCGATTTTGTTGTAGACCTCAAGGATCGGCAAGTCCTGCGCGCCAATCTCGTTGAGGACGATCATCACCTGTTCGATCTGCTGCATACGCTCAGGCTCATGCGCGTCGATCACGTGCAGCAGCAAATCCGAATTGCTCGACTCTTCGAGCGTAGACCGGAATGCTTCAACAAGCTTGTGCGGCAAGTGACGAATAAAGCCCACGGTATCGGCCAGTACGATCGGCCCCAGGTCGTCCAGGTCAACGCGGCGCAAGGTCGGGTCGAGCGTGGCGAACAATTGGTCTGCGGCAAATACGTCTGACTGCGTGACCGCATTGAACAACGTGGACTTACCGGCGTTGGTATACCCCACCAGCGACACCGTAGGAATATCGGCGCGTTGGCGCCCTCTACGGGACTGTTCACGTTGGCTGCGGACTTTTTTCAGACGCGACTTGATCTGGCTGATGCGGATACGCAACAGACGGCGGTCGGTTTCGAGCTGGGTTTCACCCGGCCCGCGCATACCAATGCCGCCACCTTGACGCTCAAGGTGGGTCCAGCCGCGCACAAGACGCGTGCTCATGTGATCAAGCTGGGCCAGTTCGACCTGTAGCTTGCCTTCATGGGTACGGGCGCGTTGAGCGAAGATGTCGAGAATCAGCCCGGTGCGGTCAAGCACGCGACACTCGAACACACGTTCGAGGTTACGCTCCTGACTGGGCGTGAGGACGTGATTGAAAATCACAATGTCGACCTTCTCGGCCTTGACCAGGTCGCGCAACTCCTCGACCTTGCCACTGCCAATCAGGTACTTGGCCGAAGGCCGATGACGCGGCACGTTGAAAAACGCGACGGTCTCGGCGCCAGCCGATACTGCTAACTCCTGGAACTCCTGCGGATCTTCGTGCGCCTCAGGGTCCTGAACTTCCAAGTGAACGAGGATCGCCCGCTCACCACCACCGTGGCGCTCAAAGAACAAAGGAGACTCCTATCAAGCGTTACCTGGCTCAGCGTCTGCCAGATCAGATTCGCTCGCGCTAGGCAGACGGATCGGACGTACTGGGACGACTGTCGAGATAGCGTGTTTGTAAACCATTTGGCTCACGGTGTTTTTCAGCAGGATCACGAACTGGTCGAACGACTCGATAGTCCCCTGCAGCTTGATACCGTTGACCAGGTAGATGGAAACGCCAACCTTCTCTTTACGCAAAGTATTCAAGTAAGGGTCTTGTAGCGAATGCCCTTTTGACATGTGCCGCACTCCTGTAAGGATAAAAAAATAGATACAAAAATTAGATGGCGATGTCGCCATACCCATAGGATAGACGGCAATTTCCGGGACTCAGCTCAATATGGAGACCGATCCCAAGTATTTCAAGGCGCGCGGCAGATTGTCGCAGTCCAGGCTGTCCAGCCAATGTAGATCATCCCAACCGCGCAACCAGGTGAACTGACGTTTGGCCAATTGGCGCGTAGCAATGATGCCGCGCTCCTGCATCTCGGTCGCTGTCAGCTTGCCGTCCAGATAATCCCAGACTTGGCGGTAGCCCACTGCACGTATAGACGGCAACCCGGCGTGCAGGTCACTTCTATCTCGCAGGGCTAAGACCTCGTCGATGAATCCCTGTTCCAGCATTTGCATGAATCTTTGCGCGATTCTTTCATGCAGCACCTGCCGGTTCGCCGGAGCGATGGCCAGTTGGGCGACAGTATAGGGCAATTGGCCGCCGCCAGAAGCTGCTGCTTTAGTAGATTTTTCAGATTGTTTGTGCCGGTGGGCCGTCATGCTCAGGCCGCTCACCCGATACACCTCTAACGCCCGGGTCAGACGCTGCGGGTCATTGGGGTGAATGCGCGCCGCCGACTCCGGGTCGACCGCTGCCAACTGATCATGCAGCGCCTGCCAGCCAAGGCGTTGGGCTTCTTCTTCAAGTTGCGCCCGCACCTGCGGGTCGGCGGCCGGCATGTCGGCCAGGCCTTCAAGCAACGCTTTGTAATACAACATTGTGCCACCCACCAACAGCGGGATATTGCCCCGTGCGGTGATCTCGGCCATGGACTGCAGCGCATCGCGGCGAAAATCAGCCGCCGAATAGCTCTCGGCCGGGTCAATGATGTCGATCAACCGGTGCGGGTGCGCCGCCAGAATTTCTTTGGACGGCTTGGCCGTGCCGATGTCCATGCCGCGATACACCAGCGCCGAATCCACGCTGACCAGCTCGCACGGCAATACTTTGCTCAGCTCGATCGCCAGATCCGTTTTGCCTGCGGCGGTGGGGCCCATCAAAAATATGGCCGGGGGTAAAGCCTTGGAACCTGTCATCAGCGACCGCGCAAAAAGAGTTTGTCCAAGTCGTCCAGGCCCATTTGGGTCCAGGTGGGACGACCATGATTGCACTGACCGCTGCGCTCGGTGTTTTCCATGTCCCGCAACAAGCCGTTCATTTCCGGGATGGCCAAACGCTGATTGGCGCGGATCGCGCCGTGGCACGCCATGGTGCCGAGCAATTCGTTGAGGTGCGCCTGGATCCGGTCACTGGTGCCGTATTCCATCAAGTCGGCCAGCACGTCATGCACCAGGCGCTGCGCCTCGGCCTGCTTGAGCAAAGCCGGGATCTGGCGAATGGCCAGAGTCTCCGGGCCCAAGCGCTGCAACTCGAAGCCCAGGCGGCGGAACCACTCGCCGTGTTCTTCGGCACAATCGGCCTCACGCTGGCTGACCGCAATCGACTCGGGCACCAGCAGCGGCTGGCCGCTCAGGCCTTCGCTGGCCATGGCGATTTTGAGGCGCTCGTACATGATCCGTTCGTGGGCCGCGTGCATGTCCACCAGCACCAGGCCGTGGGCGTTTTCCGCAAGGATATAGATACCCTTGAGCTGCGCCAGGGCAAAGCCCAATGGCGGAATATCACCTTGCCCCTCGGGCATCGGCGCCGCCGTGGCCTCGGGCAATGGCGCGAAAAACTCGCGGTAGGCATTTTTGGCTTCGGCGGTCGCCATGGACGGCCCGGAAGTCGGCGGCCGGTAGTAAGACTGATAACCCGCCCCCGCCCCGGAACCCGGCACATGCGCAGCCGGTGCCGCCTGAGGCTGCTCCAGCAGGTG
>NZ_WIVR01000085.1:0-16019 GCF_009600525.1 Pseudomonas sp. FSL R10-1350 | reverse complement strand
CTGTGGCAGCAGACGCGCCACGCGGCCCCGGCGGCGGACCACGAACAAACCCTGCGCCTGCGCGAAGCCACGGCGATGCTGGCGGTGTCCCGCTGGATGTACCGCAGTGCGCTGGAACGCACCGAGTCCCGTGGCATGCACCGGCGCAGCGACTATGCAGGCACCGACGTGACGCAACGCCACCGGGTTATCAGTGGCGGGCTGGATGACGTCTGGACCGGGCATGAACGCCTCGGGCCGGTGATGGAGCAGTTGCTGAGAGGGCAGGCGGCATGATTGAACTGATTGATCCGCAGCGTTGCACCGGCTGCAACATTTGCGTGCTGGCTTGCCCCACTAACGTGTTCGCGCCAGTACCGGGGCAAGCGCCCTTGATTGCCCGGCAGAACGATTGCCAAACCTGCTTTATGTGCGAAGTCTACTGCCCCGAAGATGCCTTGTTTGTGGCGCCGTACGCAGACCGCCTGGCTACGCCTGTCGAGATCGCTGACCAGACCCGGCAGTGGCTGGGCAGCTACCGCAGCGCGGTGGGTTGGGGCAAGGGGCGGGCGTCTACCGCCAGCGATGACCAGAGTTACCATTTGCTAGGAAAGTATTAATCATGAAGGGATTCAATCGACGGCAGTTTTTGGGGGCCGGGCTCGGTGCTGCGGCCCTGTTCGGGTTGCCCGGGCGTTTGCTCGCCGCCAGCGACCCAAAGCGTACTTTGCGTGTGGGCTATGTGGGTTCGACCACAGTGCCTACCGGGCCCTCCGGTTGGGCCTTGCACCAAGGGTTAACGCAAAAACATCTGGAGCCACTGGGCTTCGACAACATCAGCACTTACGTGTTTGTGAACGGCCCGGAACTGAATGAAGCCTTGCTGTCGGGTGCGCTGGATGTCGGCACCTACGGCGATACCCCGGCCATGGTGTGTTACGCCATGAGCCAGGCCAGCCGTTTGCTCAGCATCGATGCCGTGGGCATGAACGCCTGGCTCGTCACTCCCAAGAACGGCGTGAGCTCTGTGGCCGAACTCAAAGGCAAGGTGGTTGCCACGCCGCTGGGGTCGTACATGCACCGCTACCTGATCGGCACCTTGCACGAGGCAGGCATTCTCAAAGACACCAAAATCGTTGCCTTGCCTGCCCGCGATTCGGAAGCCGCACTGGCGCGGGGCGACATTGCCGCTTACGCAGCGCAAAGCGAATTGGGCCCTACGCTGTTGAGCAACGGTTACCCGCTGATCGACCAGGCCACTGACCACCCGCACTTACGCGGCTGCACCGTGACCGTCGCCAGTGAGAAGTTATTGAAACAAGTGCCCCACTTCAGTGAGGCCTGGTTGGCTGCGCGCCGCGAGTCGGTGGCGCAGATCACGGCCGACTGGCCGGCTTACTTCAGCTTCCATGCCCAGGCGTCCAAATACTCCCAGGCGGCGATTGAAGCCACCTACACCGGGAATGAGTTTCAGCTGGAGCCACTATCCCCGGTAGGCCTTGAATTGTTGAGTGGTTCCAAACAGTTCCTGCTCGAACAACGCCTGATTCGTCGTGATTTCGATATCAACGAGTGGAAGGTCTAATCCAGCGCCTCAACTAACTGTAGGAGCGAGCTTGCCTCGCGATCTTTTAAAAGATCAAAAGATCGCGAGGCAAGCTCGCTCCTACACGTATTTGATTGACTCAGCCCTTCACCAACCGCCGTATGTCCACCGTTTCCAGAATGCTTTTCGGCGCACCATGGCGCGCTACTTCGAGCATGGCCAAGCTGACTGGCTGCCGGTGCATAGATAAAGGTCAGGTTACGCAAAATCCAGGAAACCCTCGAAATTTGGCGAATCGATTCCGGAACACGCTCGTAAGAGAAAATCAATTGCTCCAAACATACCTCACCTCATCCAGCGTCACGCCACCACGCACGAGCGTGCGGCAACTGCCAGGCTCTTCTGTTCCACCAAGGCCCTTATAGAAACGAATGGCCCTTTCGTTGCCAGATAAAACCCATAAGGTGATGCGTTTATAACCTTGATCAAGCAAACGCTTAAAACCCGCCTGCCACAATCGGGCGCCAATACCCTTACTCCAATATTCTGCCAAAACGTAGATCGCCATGACTTCTCCCGATGCTGCTTCGGGCGTGTTTTCATCACGACAAGGCCCCAGTGAAAGCCAACCAATAACGATTCCCTCCACTTCGGCGACTAAAACGTCAGCGTCTTTGCCTTCAATTGTGCGGGCCCAATAGGTCTCTCTTTGAGGCAATGTCGCACTAAGGGAGGCTAAATAGTCAGTGGGCATCAGATCAAGATAAGCGTGTTGCCAACTACTGACATGAACGTGAGCGATGCGTTTCGCATCCTCGGGTAATGCGTCACGAATCATAACCATCCCTCTCAAGCGTTGTGTCTCGCATAAAAGCTGCGCCAGACGGGATGCCCGGACGCTTACGGGACTGTAGGAGCGAGCTTGCCTCGCGATCTTTTAAAAGATCAAAAGATCGCGAGGCAAGCTCGCTCCTACACGTATTTGATTGATTCAGCCCTTCACCAATCCCCGAATATCCGCCGTCTCCAGAATGCTTTTCGGCGCACCATGGCGCGCTACTTCGAGCATGGCCAAGCCGATTTCTTCGGTCGACAACACGTACTTGGGCAGTAGCTTGCGGGCGATCGACAGCAAGGGCGAGGTCAGCACATAGAACGCGTTGTACATCGGTGTCTTCGAACGCGCGCCGTGCAACGGCTGGATCACCCCAGGGCGAAACATGTAAGCCGCTTTGAACGGTAACGCCAGCAGGTCGGTTTCGGTGCGCCGTTTAACCTGCGCCCACATGGCTGACTGGCTACCGGTGCCGGCGCCTGACACATAGGTAAAGGTCAGTTGCGGGTTGAGGCGCGACAGCACTTGGCCGGCCGCCAGCGGGATGTCGTGGTTGATGCGCGAATACCCGGCTTCGTCCATACCCACTGCCGAGGCGCCGAGGCAAAAAAAGCAGGCGTCAAAGCCTGTCAGCAGGTCTTCAATGGCCGAGTAGTCGAGCAGGTCGGCATGCACCAGGGTGCGCAGTTTGGGGTGGCTTGTTTCGCTGTCAGAGCGGCCAATGCTCAGGACATGGGTCACATCCTGTGCGGCCAGAGCCTCACGCAACACCCCTTGGCCCACCATCCCGGTGGCGCCAAACATCACAATTTTCATCTCAGTAGTCCGTTAGCGTTAATGAGTGGAGGACGACATGGGTTGCTGGGCTTGCGAGGCGCGCCAACGCGCTGGCGTCGTGCCTTCCCATGACCGAAACGCCCGATAAAACGAGTTGGTGTCCTCGTAGCCTAGCAGGCAGGCAATTTCTTCAATCTCGATTGAAGGTTCGCTGAGCAGATGGCGCACCACCTCTTGGCGGGTCTCCAGCATCAGTTGCCGAAAGTTCGTGCCGTCTTCGGTAATTCGCCGCTGCAAGGTGCGCTCGCTCATGCCCAGTTCCCGCGCCACGTCGGCCAGTTCCGGGCGACCGCTGGCGAGGATGCGCTTGAGTGCTGCCTTGACTTGCAGGCTGATGCTGGCCGACGCCGTGGCCTCGGCCAATGCAGCTATCAGCGCCGGGTTGAGCATGTCCAGCAGCTCCGGGTTATGGCCCGGAAACGGCCGATCCAGATCCGCCACGTCCAGCACCAAGGCATTGCGCTCGGCGCCATACTGCACGGGGCATCCGTAGAACTCGCTGAGCGCAGGGCTGCCATCGTCTTTACGAGCCAGTTCGACCTTGCGCGGGGTAATGTGCACGCGGGTGCCCTGACGACCCAGTTCTACGAAGGTGGCAAAGGCTGCGTCCACCAGCAGGTTGGGCGGCAGCTCGGGGGTGTGCAGCCAGTCAATGGTGACGGTGCAGGTCTGGCCGTCTTCATTAACCAGCAGCCGTTCCGGCGTGCACAGTTGTTTGAAACGGGCCATACGGTGCAAGCCATCGCGATAATCACGGGCAATAAAGGCTGCAAAGCTGGACGGCGGCAAGGTCGCAAAATCAAGCCGGGTCACCAGCAACACAGCGGCGGCCGGGTCTGGGTTGAGGGCCTGCACGGCGGCCCACAAACGAAAGAATTCTTCGGTGCTCACCTGACGCCGGTCACGCAGCTCACGTATGCACAGCGTGACGGGGAGCCGTGCCTGACGCAGGACCACTGAAGGCTCCAGCCCGATCAGCTTCAGGCCATGCCAAAAGGCATCCGGCACATTGAAACGAGAGGCAATAGGGCGGCTTGCGTCAGACATGGGGGCTCCTTTATGTCAGGTCAGTCAGGGGGGCTCAGTTAGAGGCCGACACGCTCAGGTCGTGCCACTTTTTATCCGATTCGGCCAGGTCTTGCGCGGCCTTGGCAGCGTATTGCACCGCGTCGCTACCGATCAGCAGACGCAGTGGCGCGTCGTCCTTGAGGGCCAGCTCCAGCACAATTTCAGCCACACGGTCCGGGCGGGTCGGCAAAATGCCCGGGGAGTTGAGCAACTCGGCCAGTGCGCCGACCGATTGTTTGTAGGGTTCGCTGATAGGCGGGATGGTCATGGACGGGCCGGCCCAATCGGTCTGCATGCCGCCCGGCTCAAGCACGGTGACTTTGATGCCAAGCGGGGTGACTTCCTGTGCCAGCACGGTGGAGAACCCGCCGACGGCCCACTTCGCGCTCTGGTACGCGCCCAGGCCAGCCATGCCGATGCGCCCACCCAGCGACGAGACCTGGAAAATGTGCCCGCTGCCCTGGCGACGCAGGACCGGCACAACCGCCTTGCTCACATACACCACGCCGTAGAAGTTGGTGTCGATTTGGGCGCGGAAGTCTTCCAGGGTGACGTCTTCGACCGCAGCCAGATCGCCATAACCGGCGTTGTTGACCACCACATCGAGGCGGCCAAAATGCTTCACGGCGGTGTCAACTGCTTGTTCCACCTGCTCGTTGTTGGTCACGTCCAGCGCCAGTGGGTAAATCGCATCGCCAAACTCGGCCACCAGGTCATCCAGTTGCTGAGGCTTGCGGGCGGTGGCGACAACACGGTCTCCGGCGCGCAGGGCAGCCAGAGTGATGGAGCGACCGAGGCCGCGGGAACTGCCAGTGATAAACCAGATCTTGGACATTCGAACACCTCTTCGTCAGAAACCGCTGAAACACCTGCCTCAGCGCCTGAACAAATAATGCTCGGCTGGCCGCCTTTACACACTAGCAGCAAGGCGCCAAGTGGCTTGCAGAAGGCGCCATTGTGCTTGCAACTTAGGTAATCGGCGCGAACTCCTCAACCGCATCCGGCCAAGGGCTCAGCACTTCAAAGCCGTTGTCGGTCACCGCCACCATGTGTTCCCACTGGGCCGACAGCGACAAATCCTTGGTGACCACGGTCCACTGGTCAGCCAGGGTTTTGACATGGCGCTTGCCCGCGTTGAGCATCGGCTCGATGGTGAAAATCATGCCGGTTTTAAGCTTCATGCCCTGGCCGGGATAACCGTAATGGAGGATCTGCGGCTCGTCGTGATAGACCTTGCCGATGCCGTGGCCGCAGTACTCGCGCACCACGCTGAAGCCTTCTTTTTCGGCAACGGTCTGGATCGCGTGGCCAATGTCGCCCAGGGTTGCGCCGGGGCGGACCTGGCGAATACCGGCGCACATGGCCTCATACGTGGTCTTGACCAGATGCCGCGCTTGCGGGCTCGGTTCGCCCACGTAGTACATGCGGCTGGTGTCGCCGTACCAGCCATCCTTTACCACGGCGATGTCGATGTTGACGATGTCGCCATCGTGCAGCACCCGGCCCGACGGGATGCCGTGGCACACCACTTCATTGACCGAGGTGCACACGGTTTTCGGGAAGCCGTGGTAGCCGACATTGCCGGGAATAGCCTTTTGCACATTGACGATATAGTCATGGCAAATCTTGTCGAGCTGGTCGGTGGTCACCCCTGCTTTGACGTGCGGGGTGATCATCGCCAGTACTTCAGCCGCGAGCATGCCGGCGACTTTGGACTGGGCTATTTGGGCCGGTGTATTGATAACCACGTGCGCTCTCATGGGCGGGCTCCTGCTGCAGCCTGTGCCGAATCAGCCAACTGACACAGCTGTTTTAAATCGAGACCGCCCTCAAGCTCGGCGCGAATCAGTAAACGACTGATCTGGTTGTGATCCAGATCCGGGTACAGCTCTGTGAGCATGCCAATGCGCATCCAGTGCTCTGCCTGAGCATTGATCGAGCGACTGAGCGCGTTGCTGGCGATGCGCAGATTTTCGTGCATGGCGTCCGAGATTTTTACGATGCCCATCAAATGACCCAAGATGAAATGTATATGGAATGTAAGCGAAACGTATATTAGGCGATGAGCCACGAAATCTGCAACACGCAGTCATGGACAGGCCCAAGGGTCGATCCCTATGCTGGGGCCATTACAAAAACAATCAAGAACGCCATGAACCCCGACTCTTCCCTCCATGTGTTGTTGCAGTGGCTTGCCCGGCCACACCGTAGCCTGGTGGCGCGCTATACGTTGCTGTCCGTTGTGGTCATGAGCGTGGCGCTGATTACCCTGGCGATTTTTTATGAGCAACTGGCCAAGGACTTGCTCAACCGCCTCACCGGCGAGCGGCTGGATGCCCAGGCATTGTCGACGGCCAACCGCCTTTCTTCCTTTCTGGATGATCGCTTCTACCAGCTCTCGGCGCTGTCCAATCACCCCAACATGCCTGAATTTATAGTTGATCAATCGCGGCTGATCAGCGACGTCGACTCGCTGCTCAAGCTGGAAGGGGACTTGCCCTTTATGTACGGCGTGCTGTTTTTTGATGAGCAGGACCGCTTGATCAAAGTATTGCCGGGCCAGTCTGCATCGGGGGAGCCGTACTGGGGCAATGAACACTGGTCCATCGCCGGTTTGCCGGTGCAATGGGTCGGCGATGTCGAAGTGATAGGGCCGCTGCTGCCCAAGGCGGGCGGCTCGGGCAGCTTTCTGATCCGCAAGAGCATCCGCATCGGGCGTACCAATCAGAAGGTGCGCATAGCCCTGCATTTACGCCTGGCTTCCTTGAGCGAGTTGCTGGTCAGCGCAGGCATGGGCGGCGTGGTTGCGCCGTTGTTACGCGTGCCTGGTGGCGCGTTTATCGACCCCACCGGGCGGCCCGTCAAGGCGCCGGGGCAATGGCATGAAGGGCCGATGATTTTGCCCGGCTGGCAACTGGTGTTCAGTGTCGAGCCGGGTGCCATCCTCAAGCCTCTGAACGATGCGCGCTGGTGGCTGTACTGGGTGGCGGCGGGGTTTATCGGGTTTATCCTCATTGTCTTCTTTACCCTCTCGCGGCAGTTGCGCGCGCGGGTCAGCACCTTGCTGCAAGGTGCCCATCAACTGTCCATGGGCGACTTGAGCTATCGCCTCGCGCTACAACCCAAGGACGATGAAATCAGCCATGTGGCCCGCGCCTTTAACGTGATGGCCGAGCGTCTGGCGCAGGTCATGGACCAGACCGTACGCAGCGAAAACCTCGCCGTGCTGGGCACCTTTGCCACGGGCGTGGCCCATGAAGTGCGCAACCCACTGGCGACCATGAAAACCACGGTGCAAGCCTTGCTGCGCCGCGAGCAAGAACCCGAGCGGCGGCACCTGCTGAGTGATCTGGTCAAGGAAATCGACCGCTTGTCACGGGTCACCAATGACTTGATCGAATACGGCCGCCCGCACCCGGCCAAACCGCGGGTGGTTTCGGTGGCGCACCTGTTCGAGCACACGGCGGCGATGGTCGGCCCCCACTTGCAAGCGCGCAATATCGAACTGCTGTGCGAGTCGGCAGGGGATTTGCAACTGTTCGTCGACCCGGATCAAGCCCGCCAAGTACTGCTCAACCTGTGTTTGAACGCTGTGCAGGCCAGCCCGGAAGGTGGCGTGGTGCGCTTGTGCGCCGAGACAGGCCAAGGGCGGGTGCGGGTGTTGATCATCGATCAGGGCTGCGGCATTTCGCCCGAACACCTGGAACAGATTCGCCAGCCATTTTTCACCCTCAAACCCCAGGGCACCGGCTTGGGGTTGAGCATCAGCCAGCAACTGCTGGAGGCCAACGATGCGCGCATGCACATCGTCAGCCGCGTGGGTGAGGGCACACAGGTGGCGCTCGATTTCCCTGCGTTCACCCGGTTTTTGTAGCCGCTTGCGTGCCCCGTCAGCGGCTACCGATCATTTTGAATACGTAAAAGTGAGACACAGATGCCTGATGTTCACGTGTTAATCGTCGACGATGAAGAAGCGCTGGTGCGCTCGCTCAGCTATGCATTGCGCGGGGAGGGCATGCGTATCAGCACGGCCAACAGTGGCGAAGCGGCGCTGCAACAGGTGCTGGATGACATCGACATCGTCTTGCTGGACCTGGGCCTGCCGGGCATCGATGGCATGGCCACGCTGGATGGCTTGCGCCAGCGCAGCCCGCACCTGCCGGTGATCATGATCTCTGCCCATGGCGATACCCGGGCGGCGGTGCAGGCGGTCAAGAGCGGCGCCACCGATTACCTGACCAAACCCTTTGAGCTGGATGACTTGCTTGCCACCATCAGCAGCACCTTGGCCCTGGAAACGCCTGAGTCACCGGTGCCCGGCCTGCAAGGGCAAAGCCCGGCCATGAGCACGCTGCACGCGGCGGTGCAACGGATTGCCCGCAGCTCGGCCACGCGGATTCTGCTGTTGGGTGAGTCCGGAACGGGCAAGACCTTGGTCGCCCAAGCGCTGCATGCGCACAGTTCACGGGCTGCCAGCGCGTTTATCGAAGTGAACTGCGCCGCCTTGCCCGAGCAGTTGATCGAGGCCGAGCTGTTTGGCTCGGAGAAAGGCGCCTACACCGGCGCCCATCAAAAGCGCGCCGGGCTGGTCAGCCAGGCCAACGGCGGCACGCTGTTTCTCGACGAAATCGGCGAGTTGCCACTGAGCCTGCAAGCCAAGTTGCTGCACTTTCTGGAAAACGGCAGCTACCGCGCGGTGGGCGCCAGCCAGGCCAGCAGTGCCGACGTGCGGGTGGTGGCGGCGACCAACCGGGACCTGGCCGACGATGTGCGTCTGGGGCGGTTTCGTGAAGATCTGTTTTACCGTTTGAACGTCATCACGGTAGACATCCCGGCCTTGCGTGAGCGCGGCGAAGACCTGCTGTTGCTGGCGCAGTATTTCGCCCAGCGCCAGGCGGTTGAAGAGGGCGTCAGTCCGATCCAGTTTTTGCCCGATTGCGTGGCGGCGCTGCGCCGTCATCGCTGGCCCGGCAACGTGCGCGAACTGAAGAATCTGGTTGAGCGCCTGACCATACTGTTGCCGGGGCAAGGCATCAGCGCGGCGATGTTGCCCGCGCCCTTGCAAGGGCAAGAGGTAGAGGCATCCCACGTGCTGGGCGACCAGCTCGAACGTGCCGAGCGCGAGCTGGTGACCGATGCGCTCAGCCGCTCGGCGGGCCACAAAGGTCTGGCCGCGCAATTGCTCGGCATTTCGCGCCACGCGCTCAAACGCCGCCTGCAACGGCTGGGCATTGAGCGCTAAGCGCTCACACCCGCGCGCAGGTTGAGCGCAAACCGCTCAACACACCCGCAAATCCTGTAGGAGCGAGCTTGCCTCGCGATCTTTTGACCCTTTAAAAGATCGCGAGGCAAGCTCGCTCCTACACGTTGTTCACCTTGGCACAGCCCTTGCTCTGTCCCTTCCCGCACTCCAACAAGAGGCGTTTTCAACGCCCAAAGGAATTTATGTCCCTGTTGCGTCAATGGGCCTGTGGCCTCCTGACCCTGAGCACTCTGCTTGCCAGCCCCTTGTCCAGCGCCGACGTCGGCCGTCTGGAATTAGGCGTGCCGGCCGCTGACGCCGACCTGACCCTGGGCTGCCTGTACCCGATGACCGAGCGCGCCGCCATTTATGGCCACGACAGCATCCTCGGCATTCAAGTCGCACTCAATGAATTGCAAACCCGCCGCGTGGCCGGTGAGCCCGTGCCGCGCCTGCGGGTAATTGTCGATGACGACCAGTCCAAAGCCTCCTACGGCGTCAGCCTGGCCAAGAGCTTTATTCACAAGGACGGCGTGCAAGTGCTGTGCGGCATGGTTTCGTCCGGTGTGGCGCTGGCCGTCAGCCAACTGGCCCGCCAGGAAAAAGTGCTGATGATCGGCTCCGATCACGCCTCGTCGCGCATGACCCTGGAAAACGGCCATCCATACTATTTTCGCGTCACCAATGACACCTGGACCTCCATGGCGGCAGGCGCGCGGTACCTGCAAGCCTTGCAGAAAAAAACCGGCTGGAAGCGTCTGGCGTTCATTGGCCCTGACTACGAATACGGCCATGTGTCCCGCGATGACTTGCACGAAGCCCTGAACCAGTTGGGGGTGAAGTTCGATGACGTCATCGAGTTATGGCCGCGTCTGTACGAACCTGATTACTCGCCGTATATCACCGCACTGGAACAGGCCCGGCCCGACATCATCGTTTCGGCGATCTGGGGCGGCGACTTCCATGCCTTTGTCAAACAGGCCGCCGGTAGCCGCTTGCTGGAAACCTCGCGGCTGGCGAACTTCGACACCGGGGCCAATTACGACTTTCTGGTGTCGCTGGGCAACAAGGCGCCAGCCGGGCTGATTCTGTCGGCGCGCCACCACAACAACTGGCCCGACACCCCGCGCAACCGCTCGTTTGTTGAACGCTTTCATCAGTTGAGCGGGCGCTACCCGACCTACGCCGCGCAAGGCGCCTACAGCGTGGTGATGGTGATGGCCAAAGCCTTTGAGAAAACCGGCGGGGTGACCGACACCCAGGCCTTGATCCGTGCCCTCGAAGGCCTGGACATCGCCTTGCCCGAAGACCCGCCCGGGAGCTTTTCACGCATCGACCCGGTGACCCATCAAATCCAGCAAAGCCAGGCCATTGGCACGCCGGTGAGCAATACCGATTACCCGCCAGCCCAACTGATGCTGGGTGACTGGTCGGTGTATTCGGCGCAAGAGCTACAGCTCGACAGCGCCACCCTGAAGCGGCGTCTGGCCGCGCGCAAACCCGTCGCCGAGCCCTAGCGGCTCGCACCTTGACCGAGAAGCAAGCATGAATAATTCCAAGAAAAGCATGTTGAAACACCCTTTGGCCTTTGCCATCACAGCTGCCGGGCTGGCGCTGTCATTGAGCGCCGGTGTGCACGCCGCTGAAAACGGCAAGTTCCGCATTGGTGTGGTGACCTTCTTGTCAGGCCCGGCCGCAGGCCCATTTGGCGAGCCGTCAGCGAATGCCGCCAAGGTGCTGGTCGAAGGCTTAAACAAAGGCCAGTTACCTGCGCCCTACGACAAGATCGGTATCAACGGTGCCGAAATTGAAATGGTCATGATTGACGAAGCGGGCGGGGCGGCCAAGCAGGTCGAGGAATTCCGCAACCTGGTGCAGCGCCAGAAGGTCGATGCGGTGGTGGGCTATATCTCTTCCGGAGACTGCCTGGCCATTGCGCCGGTAGCCGAAGAGCTGGGCGCCATGACGGTGTTCTACGACTGCGGCACCTCGCAGTTGTTCAAAGAAGACAAAACCCCGCAGTACGTGTTCCGTACCAGCCTCGATGCGGCGGTGGACAACATTGGTGCCGCCCGTTACCTGGCCAAGGTGCGCCCGGACGCACAGAAAGTCGCCGGTATTCAGCAGAACTACGCCTGGGGCCAAGACAGCTGGAACGACTTCACCCACTCCATGGAGCAACTGATGCCCAAGGCCAAAGTGGTGGAGTCGCAAATGCCCAAAGTGTTCCAGGGCCAGTACGGCGCGGAAATCTCCGCGATCTCGGTCAAGCGCCCGGACATCATCCACTCCAGCTTCTGGGGCGGCGACATGGAAGCCCTGGTGTTGCAAGCCAACGCCCGCGGTCTGCTGGAAGACGCTACCGCTGTGCTGACCTGCGGCGAGTCGGCCATCGACCGTTATAAGGATCAGGCGCCTAACGGCATGATCATTGGCGGCCGTGGTCCGTTCGGTGCCTTTGCGCCGGATAACACCCTCAACGGCTGGTTTAAAGGCCAGTACCAGGCCGCCTACAAAACCGCGCCGACGTATCCGGCCAGCAAAATGGCCCAGGCCATTCTGGGCCTCAAGCACGCGGCGGAAAACGCCAAGGTTGAGCCAGGCAAAATCCCGACCCCGCTGCAAATCGCCCAAGCGTTCAAGGGTGCGACCTTTGAGTCGGTGTCCGGCACCGTACAAATGGCCCGCGCTGATGGCCATCAAGCCATGCAAGGGATTGCCTACGGCGAATACCAATACGATCCGACGACCAAAAAAGGCGGCGTGCAAAACGTCATCGCCTTCTCGGGCGAATGCGTGACCCCGCCGGATGGCACCACCGCGCTGGACTGGATCAAGGCCGGCTTCCCCGGCGCGCAGTGCAACTGATCCGTTAACGGCCACTGTAGGAGCGAGCTTGCCTCGCGATCTTTTAAACGATCAAAAGATCGCGAGACAAGCTCGCTCCTACAGGTATTGCCACCTTCTTGCCAAGGTAGGACCTCAATGATGAGTCTTTTCGCGGTGCTGATAGACGGCACCATTTATGCCTCGTGGCTGTTTCTGGTCGCGGCCGGGCTCACGGTGATCTACGGGGTGATGCGCATCCTGAACATGGCCCACGGCAGTTTTTATGCCATTGGCGCCTACACCGCTGCGTCTCTGGTGGGCTGGTATTTCAATAACGGCATTGGCCCGGTCTGGGTCGGGTATCTGCTGATGCTCGGCTGCGCGCTGGTGGCCGGCCTGATCGTCGGGCTGATCATCGAGCGCGGCCTGCTGCGCTTTATGTACGGCCGCGACGAAGTGCTGATGGTGATCATCACCTACGCGCTGCTGCTGATCCTCGAAGACACCATGAAGATGATCTGGGGCGTGAACCCGTACTTCGCCTATCAGCCGTATGCCGAGATGGGCCGCAGTGCGCTGGCCGGGCTCAAGGTGTCGAATTACGACCTGATGCTGGTGGGCATCTCGCTGGTACTGGGCCTGGGCCTGTGGTTATGGCTGGAGCGTACGCACCAGGGCAAGGTGCTGCGCGCAGTGATCCACGACCGTGAAGTGGCCATGGCCATGGGCGTCAACGTGCGGCGCATGTTCACCCTGGTGTTTGTGCTCGGCACCATGCTCGGCACGTTGGCGGGCGCCTTGACCGCACCGGCGATCTCGGTGGTACCGGGCATGGGCGTTGAAGTCATCGTGCTGGCATTTGCCGTGGTAGTAATCGGCGGCATGGGCAGCATCGAAGGTGCCGCAGTGGGCGCCTTGCTGGTGGGCTTGAGCCGCGCCGCTGCCGTGCATTACGCGCCGGAGTTCGAGCTTTTTGTGATCTACGGGGTGATGGCGCTGGTGTTGGCGGTGCGTCCTCAAGGGCTGTTCGGCCGTGTACTGGCGAGGAAAATCTAAATGCGCCTGAGTAAAACCGAATTGATTCTGCTCGGCGTTGCCGTGCTGCTGGCTGCAGGCGGCGTAATCGCCCCGCAATGGCTGGTGTTTTTGCTGACCATGGCGCTGGCCAAGGCCATGGTGGTGCAAGGCGTGGTCATGCAAATGCGCGCCGGGCTGGTGACCTTTGGCCAAGGCTTGTTCTTCTGCATCGGCGGTTACGCGGTGGGCATGAGCGGGCACTTTCTGGACATCACCGACCTGGCCCTGCTGCTGTTGATCGGGGTGGGGGCGGCGGTGTTGCTGGCCATGCTGCTGGGGCTGCTGATGACCCGCTACCGGGAGATTTTCTTCGCCATGCTGTCGCTGGCGTTCTCGATGATTTTGTACGGCGTGCTGGTCAAAAGCTCGGCGCTGGGCAGCACGGATGGCTTCAATGTCAAGGCCTGGACCCTGTTTGGCTGGACACCCGCTGCCGGGCAGGCGCCGCTGGCGCTGTTCATCATTATCGTTGCCTGTTCGGGGTTGCTGGCGGTGTTGCTGCACCGCTACAGCCGCAGCAGCGCCGGGATGATGTGCGAAGCCATCCGTGAAAACGAAGTGCGCGTCGAATACCTCGGCCAGTCACCGCGCTGGGTGCTGTACATGAACTACGTCGCGGCCGCTGCCGTGTCGGCGTTGGGCGGCGGTTTCATGGCGTTGTCGGCCGGGCACATCGACCCGGAAATGGCCTACTGGATCACCTCCGGCGAATTCGTCTTCATCGCTTTGCTGGGCGGTACCGCCCACGTCGCCGCGCCATTTATTGCGGCCATTCTGTTTGCCGTGGTGCGCACCTACGCCATCGAGCTGGTGCCGCACAGTTGGCAGATGATTCTGGGTTTCACTCTGTTGGCGATCATTGTGTTCCTGCCTAAAGGCTTATGGAGCCTGTTCACCGGGCAGGCGCGGAGGGCAAAGGCATGAACTGCATTCTTGAAACCCAAGGGCTGTGCAAGGAATTTGGCGCCGTAACGGCGGCCAAAGACGTCAACGTGCGCATCCACAAAGGCGAAGTGGTCGGAGTGATTGGCTCCAATGGCGCCGGTAAAACCACGTTTATCAACATGGTCACCGGCTACCTGAAACCCAGCCGTGGCGAGATCCTGTTCAACGGCCAGTCGATCCTTGGCCGCACACCCAGGGCCATCACCCGGGCGGGCATGGCGCGTTCGTTCCAGGTCGCGCAGTTGTTCCCCCAACTGAGCGTGCTGGACAACCTGCTGATTGCCGTTTCGGCCGCGCAAAGCCCGTTCCCGTCGCTGCTGGCGCCGATGCGTAATGCGTCACGCATTGCCCAGGCGGATGCGATTCTGGCCGAGTTCGACATCAGCCGCTGGCGCGACACGTTGGTCACGGCGGTACCCCAAGGCGTGCGCAAATTGATCGACATTGCCATGGCATTGATCGGTGACCCGCAAATGCTGCTGCTCGATGAGCCCACCAGCGGCGTCAGTGCCGAAGAGAAAACCGCCCTTATGGACACCGTGATGCGCGTGGTCGCACAACATCAGGTCACGGTGCTGTTTGTGGAACATGACATGGACGTGGTGCGCCGCTACGTGTCGCGAATTCTGGCGTTCTACAGCGGTGAAGTGCTGGCCGACGGGGCGCCTGAAGCGGTGCTGGCCAACCCCCGCGTGCAAGAGTTCGTCACCGGCGGGCCAAACGCTCACAAGAGGGCAGCGCAATGAGTCTGGATATTCGCAACCTGCACGTCTCGATCGAAGGCGTGCCGATTTTGCATGACGTGTCGTTGCACGTGGGCGCCGGGCAAATGGTCGGTTTGATCGGCCATAACGGCGCCGGGAAAACCACGTTGATCCGCACCATCATGGGCCTGCTCGACGCTGACTCGGGGTCGATCACATTTGCCGGCCAGGACCTGCGCAACCGACCGGGTTTTACCCGCGCCGCAGCGGGCATCAGCTACCTGCCCGAAGACCGCCGATTGATCCCGGCGCTGACTGTCGAAGAGAACATCTTGCTGCCGGTCTGGGCCAACAAATTGCCTGACAGCCAGCGCCGTCTGGAATGGGTCTACAGCCTGATTCCGGAGATCGCCCAGTTCCGTGAGCGCAAGGCCATGCAACTGTCCGGCGGGCAACAAAAGCTGGTGGCGCTGGCGCGGGCGTTGATGCCGGGCCACACGTTGCTATTGCTCGATGAGCCGTTTGAAGGGGTGGCGCCGGTGTTGTCCCGGCGCCTGAGCGAAGTGATCGCCAAGCTCGGCCGTGAAGGGCTGTGCGTGCTGATATCTGAATCCGATGACACTCATTCTGCCGATCTGGTCGATGCGCTCTTTCGCATCGAGCGCGGCAGCGTGACCGCAGGGTAGGGACCGCCATGTCAAAATTTACCTTTGAAACCACACCACGGGTGATCTGCGAAATCGACGGCGCGCTGCGCCTGGGCGCCTTGTGTCGAGAACTGAATGCCGAGCGGGTGTTGCTGGTCAGCGACCCCGGTTTGCTACGCGCGGGCTTGCTCGACGCGCCGATCAACGCCATGCGCGATAGCGGTTTGCAGGTCACGTTGTACAGCGACGTGCAGGCCGACCCGCCGGTGGCCTGTGTTGAAGACGCGGTGGCGGTGGCGCGCAAATGCCG
>NZ_WIVR01000084.1:0-17153 GCF_009600525.1 Pseudomonas sp. FSL R10-1350 | reverse complement strand
GCCCTCAGCGGCGTCCCGTGCTGGGCGCTGCGTCGCCCGGCGTGGGCGCCTCAAGCAGGCGATGACTGGCGCGAAGTGGCCGACTGGGCCGAACTGGTTGAGGCCCTCAAACCCTTCCAGCGCCCGCTGTTCACACTGGGCCGAGAGCCACTGGAGCATCTGGACGAAATCCCGCAACAGCAGTTCTGGACCTTGCGCGCCCTCGATGTGTACCCCGGCAATGAGCGCTGTGACGTCATCGGCGCCCGCGGCCCCTTCCGGATCGAAGAAGAACGTGCACTGTTTGAGCAACGCCGCATCGACGTCCTGATCAGCAAAAACAGCGGCAGCAGCGCCACCGAACCCAAGCTCGAAGTCGCCCGCGAACGCGGGGTGCCGGTGTTGATTCTCAAGCGGCCGGTGTTGCCGCAAGTAGATCGCGAGTTTTGGACGGCTACGCAATTGCTAGAGGCTTTACATCGACTGTAGAACCAACTTCTTAATCAGTAACAACAGATAAGTGACTCGAAATAAATAGCCACCAGCCTGGATTATGAGGAGCAAAAATGAGTGAAGAAATCACCCAATTTGATATTGCTAGCTACTTAAAAAGTCCTGAAGACATGGCGGCTTATCTAGATGCCTGCTGTCAAGAAGATAGCGGGGACGGTAGCTTGATTCGTGCTGCTCTGAGCGATATTGCCCGCGCCCAAACTCAGAACTCACTACCAATATCAACGCCGTATCTCCCCTGACGTTGATTAACGCGACATTTCGCCACACACACGGCCTTTTTACTTACGCAGGCCATTCAGGCTAAATAGCCGCCTTGATCGCTTCACTCATGGAATGTGTCATGTCCCGACAACGGTTTGCATTTGCCTGGATCGCCTGCTTCGCAGTGCTGTTCAACATGCTCGCCATGTCGATGGGCGGGGCCATGGCATCCACTGGCAGCGAGCCGGCCGAGCAGGTGATGTGGAGCAGTTTCTGCACCTCCACGGGCACCAAGATGGTGGCCGTGTCGCTGGGCAAGTTTGACACCGCCGACAGCCACAAAGACGATCACTCAAACATGCAGCATTGCTGGTGCTGCTCAGGCTCGGCGCCGCTGGTGGCGCTGCCCGCGCATATCCCCACGCTGTATTTCGCCGCGATTGAACGGGGCCACAGTCAGCTCCCCGACCACCTCAAACGGCCCACCCCGCGCCAGCAATGGCCGAGCCTTAACCCCCGCGCTTCCCCTCTGGTCTGATTCGCCCTCGCAACCTTTTTGCGCCTGAATCATTTCGGAGAATGACCATGTTGAACCTGTCACTGTTCAAGCACGCCGTTATTGCGGCGGCTTTGTTGTTGCCTGCCTGTTTTGCCAACGCCCACGAATACAAAAGCGGTGATCTGCAAATCACTCATCCGTGGTCGCAAGAACTGCCACCCAACGCGCCCACCGTGGCCGCGTACTTTGTGATCCATAACACCGGCAGCACCGCCGACCGCCTGCTCAGCGCCGACACCCCGATTGCCGGGGGCGCCGAGCTGCACCAGCACGTGATGCAAGGCGACATGATGCGCATGCAGCCAGTGACCGACGTTGTCGTTGCCCCCGGTGGCACGGTGACCTTCGGGCCGATGGCGTACCACGTGATGCTGGTCGATATTAAAGATCGCAGCCTGCTGCAAGACGGCAAACGCTTCCCGCTGACCCTGCACTTCGAGAAAGCCGGTGACATACCGGTTGAAGTCTCGGTGCAAAAACAGCCCCCTGAAGACAGCATGGAACACATGCACGCTCACTAACGACCCCGGTTTTGAGCCCCATGCGCGCCCCTCGCGCCAGGCACTCCATGTCGCAGATTCGCGGCAGTTGGCTGAGCCTGTTTGCCATGCTGATGATTTTTATCGGCCCGCTGATTTCCCAAGCGGTGCCGATGAATCATCACGGCTCCATGTCGATGCCGATGTCCATGGAGATGGGCATGGACATGGACATGTCGGCGCACGGCGAACACGCCGGGCATCACGCGCCGTCTACCGAGCACCATGCACTGTGGGAAAAATGCGGTTACTGCACGCTGTTGTTCAGTTGTCCGGCGCTGCCGCACACCGCTGACATCACCCTGTTCGACTCGCTGCGCCCCAAAAGTTATCTGGCACAGCCCACACGGCTGGGGCATGCGCAACAACCGATCTTCCCCGGCGCCCGCGCGCGGGCGCCTCCGGCATTCGTTTAAGCACGTTCACAACATCCTCTACCTGGCCGACCTGCAGGCGCTGCTCTAGACAGCCGCAGGGCGTCGGCCGTGTTGTTTTCGCTTGAATACTGGAATGCCTATGACCCGCTTTACTGCTGCCTCCCGTTTGCCTCACGCCCACACGGTGTTGCCCTTTGCCCTGAGCACACTGTGCTGCGCGTTGCTGGCACCCGCTGCCCTGGCCGCCGAGACACTTGACGAGCACGCCACACACGCCAATGAAATCAGCCCGCTGGTGATTACCGCCATCGCCCCCAGCTCGCCGCTGACCATCGTCACCAACCCCAAAGATCCGCGCCAGCCGGTGCCTGCCAGCGATGGCGGGGATTATTTGAAGACCATCCCCGGCTTTGCCCTGATCCGTAATGGCGGCACCAACGGCGAGCCGATCTTGCGCGGCATGTTCGGGTCGCGGCTCAACATCCTCACCAACGGCGGCCAGATGATCGGCGCCTGCCCCGGCCGTATGGACACGCCAACCTCCTACATCGCCCCCGAAACCTACGACAAACTCACCGTCATCAAAGGCCCGCAAAGCGTGCAATGGGGGCCGGGCTCCTCAGCGGGTACGGTGCTGTTTGAGCGCGAGCCTGAGCATTTCGGTGAGCTGGGTTCGCGCATCAACGCCAGCGTGCTGGCAGGCTCCAACGGGCGTTTCGACAAGACCCTCGATGCCGCCGTCGGGGGCACGCAGGGCTACCTGCGGGTCGTCGGCAACACCGCCCACTCCGACGACTACAAAGACGGTGACGGCCACACCGTGCCGTCGCGCTACGACAAATGGAACGGCGATGTTGCCCTCGGCTGGACCCCGGACGCCGACACCCTGCTCGAACTCACCGCTGGCAAGGGCGATGGCGAAGCCCGCTCGGCCGGACGTGGCATGGACGGCAGCCAGTACAAGCGTGAAAGCCTCGGCCTGCGCTTTGAAAAGTCCAACATCGGCGACGTGCTCGACAAGCTCGAAGCGCAGGTCTACTACAACTACGCCGACCATGTGATGGACAACTACACCCTGCGCACCCCGTCCGGCACCGGCATGATGGCCGGGCCCATGGGCGTTAACGTTGACCGGCGCACCCTCGGCGCACGCATCAAAGCCACCTGGCGCTGGGCCGATGTGCAGTTGATCAGCGGCATCGACGCGCAAACCAACGAACACCGCACCCGCTCCGGCATGGGCATCGACACCTACAAGGCGCAGAACTGGACCAAGGACGCCGATTTCCACAACTACGGCGCCTTTGCCGAGTTGACCTGGTACGCCGCCGAGCGCGATCGCGTGATCACCGGCGCCCGTCTGGACCGCGCCTCGGCCAAGGATTTCCGGGCCCGGCTAGGCTCGGGGATGATGAGCAAGCCCAACCCGACCCGGGACAACACCCGCGCCGACACCCTGCCCAGCGGCTTTGTACGTTATGAACATGACATGGCCAACAGCCCGACCACGGTGTACGCAGGCTTGGGCCATGTACAGCGCTTCCCGGACTACTGGGAACTGTTTTCGCCCAACTCCGGCCCGGCCGGTTCGGTGAACGCCTTCGACGCGATCAAACCTGAAAAAACCACCCAGCTCGACGTCGGCCTGCAATACAAAACCCAGGACCTCGAAGCCTGGGTGTCGGCCTATGCCGGGGTGATTCACCACTACATCCTGTTCGATTACACACAAACCAGCTCCCAGGCGCAGAACATCAACGCCCGCATCATGGGCGGCGAATTGGGCGCCGCGTATCAACTGACCGAACACTGGAAAGCCGACGCGACCCTGGCCTACGCCTGGGGCAAAAACACCACGGACGGTAAAGCCCTGCCGCAGATGCCGCCGCTGGACACCCGCCTCGGCCTGACCTACAGCGAAGACGACTGGAGCGCTGGCGCCCTGTGGCGTGTGGTTGCACGCCAGGACCGCATCGACCGCAACGCGGGCAACGTGGTCGGCAAGGACTACGGCAAGAGCGCCGGCTTTGGCGTGTTCTCGTTGAACGGCGCGTACCGCATCAACAAAAACCTCAAGGTCAGCGCCGGGGTCGACAACCTGCTGGATAAAACCTACAGCGAGCACCTGAACATGGCGGGCAACGCCGGGTTTGGCTACCCGTCAAACGACCCGACCGCGATCAACGAACCAGGCCGCACACTCTGGACCAAGGTTGATGTGAGTTTCTAACAATCAGAGCGCTGTAACTCTTTGTGGGAGCGGGCTTGCTCGCGATGGCAGCACTGCGGGGCAACTGAACACCTCGTCGCCTGCATCGCGAGCAAGCCCGCTCCCACGGGGTTTGCATTCGACAATAAATCGTTAACTTTGCGGAGCCGCTCCTGATGAGCCAACCCACACCGTCGTTCTACAACCTGGCCTGGCGCTGGCATTTCTATGCCGGGCTGTTTGTCGCGCCGTTCATGATTCTGCTGGCCCTGACCGGGATTATTTACCTGTTCAAACCCCAGCTCGACCCTTTGCTCTACGACCATCTGATCAACGTCAGCCCCGGCCATCACCGCCTCAGTGCCGACGACCAGCTCCAGCGCGTGCAGGCCACTTATCCACAGAGCCATATCAGCCAGTACCTGCCGCCGATCAACCCTGAACGCAGCGCGCAATTTGTGCTCAGCAACGCCGGGCGCCAGCTCAATGTGTTTATCAACCCGTACAGCGGTGAAGTGCTGGGCGAGCAAGATGCCAAGCTCAACCTGCAAGCCGTGGCCCGTGCCCTGCACGGCGAGTTGATGATCGGCACCCTCGGTGACCGGCTGGTGGAACTCGCCGCTGGCTGGGGCGTGGTGCTGGTGGTGTCCGGCCTGTACCTGTGGTGGCCGCGCGGGCAATCTGCGGCGGGTATCTTGTGGCCGCGCTTGAGCCGTCGCGGCCGGGTCTTGTGGCGCGACCTGCATGCCGTTACCGGGTTCTGGGGCGCAGCCTTGCTGTTGTTCATGCTGATCAGCGGTATGACCTGGACCGGCTTCTGGGGCAAGCAATACGCCGACCTGTGGAACCAGTTCCCCGCTGCTATGTGGAACAACGTGCCCCAATCAGACGTTGAAGCCCGCACCCTGAACAGCGCCGCCCGCCAGACCGTGCCCTGGGCCATGGAAAACACACCGATGCCGGTGTCTGGCGCGCATGCCGAGCACATGGCCCACGGCGCTCACACGTCTGGCCCGGCGGCGCCCGGCATCACCTTGCAACAGGTGGTCGACACCGCCAGCACGCGCAAGGTCGAACCCGGCTACAGCATCACCCTGCCCACCACGGCACAAGGCGTGTTTACCATTGCGGTGTTCGCTGACGACCCGCGCAACGACGCCACCCTGCATGTCGATCAGTACACCGGCGAGGTCCTGGCCGATGTGCGTTGGCAGCATTACAGCAACGTCGCCCGCGCCACGGAGATGGGCGTGATGCTGCACGAAGGCAAGCTGTTCGGCTCGCTGAACCAGATCGCGATTCTGCTGATCTGCCTGATGATCCTGCTGAGTTCGACCAGCGGCCTGGTGATCTGGTGGAAACGCCGCCCCAAAGGCGGGCTGGGCGTACCGCCGCTGCGCCATGACCTGCCGACCTGGAAAACCGGGGTGGTGATCATCCTCGCCCTGGCGGTGGCGTTCCCCTTGGTCGGAGCCTCGTTGATTGGCGTCTGGCTGCTCGACCGTTTACTGCTGCTCGTGCGCTCAAAACCTCAACATGAGCGTGCCTCATAGTGGGGATGAAACATCCGAGATGCGCGATCCAGAGATATGTGGATACTGGCACGCCAGTATCACGCGAGAAATTGTTGTTACTGTGTAACAAAACAATTTAAGCTCGATCACCCGCCGCCAGGAGGCAGCGGGCACACCTCCAGAAAAAAGCGACTCACTGCCCTAATGAACAAGTACCTGCTTTCCAGCCTTTGCCTGCTGGTGGTTAACAGCGCCCACGCGGATGACACCGCGCCGTCTCTGATGCTGCCTGCCGCCACCATCACCGCCCCTGAAATCGATGCCGAAAGCATCGACCTCAAAACCGCCACCACCGCCGGTTCGCGCCTGAACCTCAGCAGCCTCGAAACCCCGGCCAGCGTCGAAAGCCTGACCGGCGCGCAGATCCGCGCCCGTGGCGACAGCAGCGTGCAGGACGCCGTAACCCGCACCACCGGCATCAGCTTTACCGGCTCGCCGGGCAATGGCGGTTCGGCGTACTCGGCGCGCGGTTTTGTCGGCGAAGGTTCGGTCATGCAGCTGTACGACGGCACTCGCATGTACAGCGGCGCGGGCACCGTGACCTTCCCGGTGGACGACTGGTCGGTTGAGCGCATCGACGTGCTGCGCGGCCCGGCGTCGGTGTTGTATGGCGAAGGCGCAACCGGGGCGGTGATCAACGTGATCCCGAAAAAACCTTTCAGCGGCGAGATCGAAAACCACATCCGCGTCGGCTACGGCTCCTACGATCGCCAACAGCAGGCACTGGACAGCGGCGGCTCGCTGACCGACACCCTGAGCTACCGGTTGAACATCAACCATACCCAGAGCAATGGCTGGATCGACCACGGCGATTCTGAAAACACTTTTATCAGCGCGGCCCTGCGCTGGCAGGCCACGGATGATCTGGCGTTCACCCTGAGCCACGACTACGGCGACCAGGAGCCGCAAAACGATTTCGGCGTGCCGCTGATCAATGGCCGTTATCACAAGGGCCTGCGCGACAAGAACTACAACGTCAGTGACGCCAAGCTGCACTACAACGATCAGTGGACGCGCCTGAACAGCGAATGGCGGATCAACGACAACCTGACCGCCACCAACGAACTGTATTACCTCAAAGCCCAGCGCCGTTGGCAGAACGCCGAAAACCACGCCTGGGACGAGGCCAGCCAAACCCTGCTGCGCGGCGGCTATTTCAGCATCAAGCATGAGCAGGAACAGGTCGGCGACCGCCAGACCTTCGCGCTCAGCCATGACCTGTTCGGCCTCAAGAGCAAAACCCTGGTGGGCATGGACTACAACCGTATCCACTTCAATTTGCACAGCAACTCGCCGTACCACGACGTGGACGCAGACGGCCAGCCGATCGACCTGTACCACCCGGACCGTGGCCAATGGCAAAGTGCTTCGCCTTACCGCGACCAGTTCACCACCACCACGCAGCAGTTTTCGCTGTTCGCCGAAAACCGCACCGAGCTGACCGATCAGCTGTCGCTGGTGACCGGCGTGCGCCGCGACATGGTGCACCTGGACCGCGATGATTTCTCTGACACGGGCGACTCCACCCACAGTGACCGCAGCCTGTCGGCCAACAGCTGGAAAGTCGGGCTGGTGTACGAACTGACCCCGGACACCTCGGTTTACGCCCAACAAGCCACCAGCGTCGATGGCGTCGGCGGTTTGATCAGCCTGAGCCAGAACCAGCAAAACTTTGGCCTGGCCCATGCGCGCCAGACCGAAGTCGGCTTCAAGCAACTGTTCTGGGACCAGCGCGGCGAGTGGACACTGGCGGCGTATCACATCGTCAAAAAGGATTTGCTGACCACTGACCCGGCCGACTTCACCCGCACGCTGCAAGTGGGCGAACAGTCCTCCAAAGGCCTGGAAGCCAGCCTTGATCTGCAACTGCCACACCGCTGGCAACTCCAGGCCAACGCCGCCATCGTCCGTGCGCAATACGACAAATTCGATCAGGGCGGCGTGTCGCTCAAAGGCAACCGCCCCGCCGAAGTACCGCGCCGTACCGCCAACCTGTGGTTGAGCAAAGCCGTGACCGACGACGTGAACGCGGGCGCCGGTGTGCGCTATGTCGACGCGCGTTACGCAGACCTGGCCAACACCGCCGTGCTGCCAAGCTACACCGTGGTGGATGCCACCGTGAGCTGGAAAGCCCTGCCAAAAACCACCTTGGGGCTGCGCGTAAACAATTTGTTCAACCGCCAATACGCCTTAAGCCAATACAATGACGGCCAACAATGGATCATGGGTGAACCGCGTTCGGTCTTCGTGACGGCGGATTACACCTTCTAAGCACATCTAACCCCCTGTAGGAGCGAGCTTGCCTCGCGATCTTTTGATCTTTTAAAAGATCGCGAGGCAAGCTCGCTCCTACAGGATTGACCGGTAAATGCATGACTCAGCTCACCCTCACCAAACTCGCCTGGACGCCCTTGGGCCACGGCCATTGTCATCACCAGTTCAAGCTGCGTGATGCCAACCTGCACGTCGCGGCCGGTGAGTTTGTGGGGCTGATCGGGCCCAACGGCAGCGGTAAAACCAGCCTGTTGCGCTGTGCTTATCGCTTCAGCAAGCCCGAAGAGGGCGAGGTTCATCTCGGCCCGCACAACCTGTGGCAACAGTCACCACGCTGGTGCGCCCAGCGCATCGCCGTGGTGCTGCAAGAATTTCCGGACGCCTTTGGCCTGACCGTTGATGAAGTGGTCGCCATGGGCCGTACCCCGCACAAAGGCCTGTTTGACGGCGACACCCAGGCCGACCGCGAACTGGCCAGAGACGCCCTCGAATCCGTCGGCCTGCAAGGCTTTGAAGACCACGCCTTCGCCACCCTCTCGGGCGGCGAAAAACAGCGTGTGATCCTGGCCCGCGCCCTGACCCAGCAACCCGACCTGCTGATCCTCGACGAGCCGACCAACCACCTCGACCCGCGCTATCAGTTGGAGCTGCTGCAACGGGTCAAGCGCCTGAAAATCGGTACCCTGGCCAGCATCCACGACCTGAATCTGGCGGCGGCTTTTTGTGATCGGCTGTACGTGATCAACCACGGCAAGATCATCGCCAGCGGCACGCCGCGCGAGGTGTTGACCGTTGAATTATTACGCAACGTTTTCGGCGTGGACGCGCTGGTCGACGACCATCCACTGTCCGGCTACCCCCGCATTACCTGGATAACCCAACCATGAAGCTGATCCGTCTCGCCCTGTGCCTGGCTGCTTTATTCGGCGCACAACTGGCTCAGGCCGACGCCACGACCTACCCGCTGACGATTAAAAGCTGCAACCGTGACGTGACCTTCACGCAAGCGCCCAAACACGCGGTCAGCCACGACATCAACATGACCCAAATGATGCTCGCCCTGGGCCTCAAGCCGCGCATGGCCGGGTACAGCGGCATCAGTGGCTGGAAGTCGGTCACGCCCGAGATGAAGGCCATTCTCGATGGCCTGCCCGAGCTGGCCAGCAAGTACCCGTCGGTTGAAACCCTGCTCAATGCCAACGTTGATTTCTTCTTCGCCGGTTGGGATTACGGCATGCGTGTGGGTGGTGACCTCACGCCGCACACCCTCACCCCGCTGGGTATCAACGTGTATGAGCTGACCGAGTCGTGCGCGTTTGTGATGAAGCGCCCTCCAGCCAGCATGGAAGATACCTACAACGACTTGCGCAACCTCGGCAAAATCTTCGACGTGCAAGACCGCGCCAACGCATTGATCGCGCAGATGCAGGCCAAAATCGCCGACGTGCAGAAGGCCCTTCCGGCGTCAAAACCCCGGGTGTTTCTGTATGACAGCGGCGAAGACCGCGCCATGACTTCCGGCAAGCTGGGCATCCCCCACGCCTTGATTGAAGCCGCGGGTGGCGATGACATCCTCAGCGACATCGACGCCAGCTGGACCCGCGTTAACTGGGAAACCGTGGTCGAGCGCAACCCTGAGGTCATCGTGATCGTCGACTACAGCGAAGTCACCGCCGAGCAAAAGCAGCGCTTTCTCGAAACCAACCCGGCCCTGCAATCGGTGGACGCCATCAAGCACAAACGCTTTATCGTCATCCCCTACGTGCAAGCCACGCCGGGCATCGACAACGTGCTGGCCATCGAAACCCTGGCCAAAGGGTTTCACCCACAATGATGTCTAACCGCTACGCCCTGTTACTGATCAGCCTTGGCGCACTGCTGCTGGTGTCATGTGTGGTGTCGCTGGGCTTTGGCCCGGCGCGGGTGCCGGTCGACGTGGTGTGGCACATTGTGTTGAACAAAGTATTTGGTCTCGGCGAGGTGAGCTGGAGCGCTGGCCAGGAGCACATCGTGTGGCTGATCCGCGTGCCGCGCATGCTGCTCGGCGCCCTGGTGGGGGCGGGCCTGGCGTTGATCGGGGCGGTGCTACAAGCCGTGACCCGCAACCCGCTGGCTGATCCGCACTTGCTCGGCGTCACCAGCGGCGCGACGTTGGGCGCGGTGATTGTGGTGCTGCACGTGGGCGAAATCGTCGGCCTGCTGACCTTGCCCATTGCCGCCTTTATCGGCGCCCTGCTGAGCATGCTACTGGTACTGGCCATCGCCAGTCGTCAGGGGCGTCTGGATAGCGACCGCCTGCTGCTGAGTGGCGTGGCCGTGTCGTTCGTGATGATGGCGGTGGCCAACACTTTGCTGTTTTTGGGCGATCACCGCGCCAGTTCTGCTGTGCTGTTCTGGATGCTCGGGGGCCTCGGGCTGGCCCGCTGGGAACTGCTGGCCGTGCCCAGTGCCGTGGTGGTGCTGGGGCTGTTTTTACTGCTGGGCATGGCCCGCCCGCTGAACGCCCTGATGGCTGGCGAGCAAACCGCTGTCACCCTCGGCCTGAATGCGCGCAATGTACGGCTCAAGGTGTTCTTGATCGCCTCGCTGATGACCGGCGTACTGGTGGCCATCAGCGGTTCCATCGGCTTTGTCGGCCTGATGATCCCGCATATCGCCCGGCGTCTGGTGGGCGCTGAACACCGGCGTTTACTGCCGGTGTCGGCGCTGCTGGGCAGCGTGTTTCTGGTCTGGGTCGACGTCGCCGCCCGTACCCTGATCGCCCCCGAAGACTTGCCCATCGGGGTGGCCACGGCGGCCATCGGCGGGTTGTTCTTTATCGGTTTAATGCGCAAGCGATAACTCTTCTCCCCCCCTGCACCAGCAGCGCGCACGCTGCGCACCAAAGCCGACTTCAGGCTCCGAACTGGTGCGCCAAAACTCACAACATTGTCCACAAGCCCCATTACAGAGCCCTCGCACCACTTCGGCACAGACCTTGCAAAAACCCTCCCAGTGTTCGTATCGACCCTTAAAACAACGAGACATCTGGAGATCGGCCCATGAAGCGTCGTAGCTTGATCAAAGCGTTCACCCTCTCGGCATCCATTGCCGCCATGGGTCTGACCTGGACGGTACAAGCCGCCGAAACCATCAAGGTGGGGATTCTGCATTCGTTGTCCGGGACCATGGCGATCTCTGAAACCTCGCTCAAAGACATGGCCTTGATGACCATCGACGAGATCAACGCCAAGGGCGGGGTGAACGGCAAGATGCTCGAACCGGTGGTGGTCGACCCGGCTTCCAACTGGCCGCTGTTTGCCGAAAAAGCCCGCCAGTTGCTGACCCAGGACAAGGTCGCGGTGGTGTTCGGTTGCTGGACCTCGGTGTCCCGTAAATCGGTACTGCCGGTGTTTGAAGAACTCAACGGCCTGCTGTTCTACCCGGTGCAATACGAAGGCGAAGAGATGTCGCCCAACGTGTTCTACACCGGTGCAGCGCCTAACCAGCAAGCCATCCCGGCGGTTGAGTATTTGATGAGCGAAGACGGCGGCAGCGCCAAGCGCTTCGTGTTGCTGGGCACCGACTACGTGTACCCGCGCACCACCAACAAAATCCTGCGTGCGTTCTTGCACTCCAAGGGCGTAGCCGACAAGGACATCCAGGAGGTCTACACGCCGTTTGGTCACAGCGATTACCAGACCATCGTGTCCAACATCAAAAAGTTCTCGGCAGGTGGCAAGACCGCGGTGATCTCCACCGTGAACGGCGACTCCAACGTGCCGTTCTATAAAGAGCTGGCCAACCAGGGCCTGAAAGCCACCGACGTGCCGGTGATTGCGTTCTCGGTGGGCGAAGAAGAACTGCGCGGCATCGACACCAAACCATTGGTGGGCAACCTCGCCGCCTGGAACTACTTCGAATCGGTGGATAACCCGGTCAACAAGAAGTTTGTCGACGACTGGAAAGCCTACGCCAAGGCCCACAACTTGCCGGGCGCTGACAAAGCCGTGACCAACGACCCGATGGAAGCCACCTACGTGGGCATTCATATGTGGGCGCAGGCGGCTGAAAAAGCCAAGTCTACCGATGTCGACAAAGTCCGCGAGGCCATGGCCGGGCAGACCTTCGCCGCGCCGTCGGGTTACACCCTGACCATGGACAAAACCAACCACCACCTGCACAAGCCGGTGATGATCGGCGAGATCCAGGATGACGGCCAGTTCAACGTGGTATGGCAAACCCCAGAGCCTATCCGCGCCCAGCCATGGAGCCCGTTCATTCCTGGCAACGACAAAAAACCGGACGCCCCGGCGAAAAGTAACTAACCCCCGGCAGCATCGTTGTGCCGCTGTGGGAGCGGGCTTGCTCGCGAATGTATCGACACGGTTTCTTGCCAAGACCGCATTGAATGTATCGCGAGCAAGCCCGCTCCCACAGGGATGTTGAGTTGTTTCTATTTGCGCAAGGCTAAAACTATGCCCACTGCCCTTTTTCGTTTTATCTGCGCACTCTTGGTGTTGCTGCCACTGGGCGCTTACGCCGATGACGCCAGCGACTTCGCGGCGGCCAATAATTCGGTGCAGGCCCAACTCCTCGAAAGCTGGGCGGCCCAGCCCACCCCCGCCCGTGTTGAACTAATCAACAGCCTGCAACAGGGGCAAGTCTCCGTCGACGGCCAGGTCAAAACCCTGCGCCTGAACAACCGTCTTCGCGGGCTGGTTGAGACCGCTCTGGCCAGCCACCAACTGCTGGCCGCCGACCCGAAACTGCGGCTGAGCGCCGCCCAGCAACTGCAAAAATCCGCCAAACCCGCGCAGCTTAAATTTCTCGACCAGCAACTGGCAGAAGAAACCGACCACGATGTGCACACGGCTTTGAGCCTGGCGCTGGCCAACCTGCAACTGGTCGATCCGGACCCCGCCGTACGCTTGAGCGCCGTGCGTTTGCTCGGTGAAACCGGCGAACCGCTGGCCCGCACACGCCTTGAAAACCTGCTGCAACCGGACGTCGAAACCAACGCCACGGTGCGCACCGCAGCCGAAACCAGCTTGGCCCAGGTCAAACGCAAACTGCTGATCGGCGACCTGCTCGGCCAAGCCTTTAGCGGCTTGTCGCTGGGCTCGATTCTGCTGCTCGCGGCCCTCGGCCTGGCCATCACCTTCGGCTTGCTGGGGGTGATCAACATGGCCCACGGCGAGATGCTGATGCTCGGCGCCTACTCGACCTATTGCATGCAGTTACTGTTTCAACGCTTCGCCCCCGGCGCCATCGAGTTCTACCCGTTGCTGGCCCTGCCGGTAGCGTTTTTCGTGACTGCCGCCATCGGCATGGTGCTGGAGCGCACCATCATTCGTCACCTCTATGGCCGCCCGCTGGAAACCCTGCTGGCGACGTGGGGCATCAGCCTGATCCTGATCCAGTTGGTGCGCGTGCTGTTCGGCGCACAAAACGTCGAAGTGGCCAACCCGGCCTGGCTTTCGGGCGGGATTCAAGTGCTGCCCAACCTGGTGCTGCCGTACAACCGTCTGGTGATTATCGTCTTCGCCCTGGCCGTGGTGTTCCTGACCTGGCTTCTGCTGAACAAAACCCGCCTGGGCCTCAACGTGCGCGCCGTCACCCAGAACCGCAACATGGCCGCCTGCTGCGGCGTACCGACCGGCCGCGTGGACATGCTCGCCTTCGGCCTGGGTTCGGGTATTGCCGGGCTCGGCGGCGTGGCCTTGAGCCAGATCGGCAACGTCGGCCCGGACCTTGGCCAGGGCTACATCATCGACTCGTTTCTGGTGGTGGTGCTGGGCGGCGTCGGCCAACTGGCGGGCACCGTGTACGCGGCCTTCGGGCTGGGCATCGCGAACAAGATTCTTGAACCACAGATCGGCGCCGTGCTCGGCAAAATCCTGATCCTGGGGCTGATCATTCTGTTTATCCAGAAGCGCCCGCAAGGTCTCTTCGCGCTTAAAGGACGGGTGATCGACTGATGAATCAGCCTCTGATGCTTACCGCCACACAAAAAGCCGGGCCCACCGTGACCGCACTGGTCGGCGGCCTGATCCTGCTAGTGCTGCTGGCCATGCCGCTGCTCTCGCTATTGCCCGCCGACAGCCCGTTCCAGGTGTCGGCCTACACCCTGACACTGGTGGGCAAGATCCTCTGCTACGCCATCGTTGCCTTGGCGCTGGACTTGGTCTGGGGTTATGCCGGGCTGTTGTCGCTGGGCCATGGCTTGTTCTTTGCCCTGGGCGGCTATGCCATGGGCATGTACCTGATGCGCCAGGCCTCGGGCGACGCGTTGCCAGACTTCATGACCTTTTTATCGTGGACTGAATTGCCGTGGTACTGGGTCGGTACCGAGCACTTCTGGTGGGCGATGTGCCTGGTGGTGCTGGCGCCCGGTTTGCTGGCCCTGGTGTTCGGTTTTTTTGCCTTCCGCTCGCGGATCAAAGGCGTGTACTTCTCGATCATGACCCAAGCGTTGACCTTCGCCGGGATGCTGTTGTTTTTCCGCAACGAAACCGGGTTTGGCGGCAACAACGGCTTCACCAACTTTCGCAGCATTCTGGGCTTTGGCATCACTGAGCCCGGCACCCGGGCGGTGCTGTTTCTGGCCACGGTGCTGTTGCTGGTAGCCAGCCTGTTTGTCGGCTGGCGCCTGGCCCGCAGTAAATTTGGCCGGGTGCTGACTGCACTGCGCGACGCCGAAAACCGCCTGATGTTCTGCGGCTACGACCCACGGGGTTTCAAGCTGTTTGTCTGGGTGCTGAGTGCGGTGCTGTGCGGCCTGGCCGGAGCGTTGTATGTGCCGCAAGTGGGCATCATCAACCCCGGTGAAATGTCGCCGACCAACTCCATCGAAGCCGCCGTGTGGGTCGCCCTGGGCGGGCGCGGCACCCTGATCGGGCCGCTGCTCGGCGCGGGCGTGGTCAACGGCATGAAGAGCTGGTTCACCGTGGCCTTCCCTGAGTACTGGCTGTTCTTCCTCGGCGCGCTGTTTATCGTCGTCACGCTGTACCTGCCCAAGGGCATCATCGGCCTGTTGAAGAAACGGGGTGAACAATGAGGAACGTCATGCTCGAACCTGTACTCGACCCCAGCAAGGACTCAGGCAGCGGCCGCGACGCCATCGGCTTGGGCCACACTGCTGGCAAGGGCCTGAACACCCGCCACGGCACCATCCTGACGCTCGAAGACATCAGCGTCAGCTTCGATGGCTTCAAGGCCCTGAACAACCTCAACCTGTACATCGGCGTGGGTGAACTGCGCTGCATCATCGGCCCCAACGGTGCCGGTAAAACCACGATGATGGACGTCATCACCGGCAAGACCCGGCCCACCGAAGGCCAGGCCTGGTTTGGGGAAACCCTGGACCTGCGGCAAATGAGCGAAGTGCAGATTGCCCAGGCCGGGATTGGCCGCAAGTTCCAGAAGCCCACAGTGTTTGAAGCCTTGAGCGTGTTCGAAAACCTCGAACTGGCGCAGAAAACCGACAAATCAGTGTGGGCCAGCCTGCACGCCACCCTCAGCGGCGAGCAGAAAGACCGCATTGCTGAAGTGCTCGAGACCATTCGCCTGAGCAGCTCGGCGCAGCGTCAGGCCGGGTTGCTGTCCCACGGCCAGAAGCAGTTCCTGGAGATCGGCATGCTGCTGATGCAAGACCCGCAACTATTGCTGCTGGACGAGCCAGTAGCGGGCATGACCGACGCCGAAACCGAGTTCACCGCCGAACTGTTCAAAAGCCTCGCAGGCAAACACTCGCTGATGGTGGTAGAGCACGACATGGGCTTTGTCGGCGCCATCGCCGACCACGTCACCGTCTTGCACCAGGGCAGCGTACTGGCCGAAGGCTCGCTGGAGCAGGTGCAGGCAGATGAACGGGTGATTGAGGTGTATCTGGGTCGTTAGATCAAATCCCCCTGTAGGAGCGAGCTTGTCTCGCGATCTTTTAGAAGATCAAAAGATCGCGAGACAAGCTCGCTCCTACAAAGGAATGAAGGAATCTGAACATGCTTCAAGTCGAAAAGCTGCACCAGTACTACGGCGGCAGCCACATCCTGCGCGGCCTGTCGTTTGAGGTCAAAGTGGGCGAAGTCACCTGCCTGCTGGGGCGCAATGGCGTGGGCAAAACCACGCTGCTCAAGTGCCTGATGGGCTTGCTACCGGTCAAAGAAGGCAGCGTGCAATGGGAAGGCAAGACCATTACCACGCTCAAACCCCACCAGCGGGTGCACGCCGGTATTGCCTACGTGCCCCAGGGGCGCGAGATTTTCGGGCGCCTCACCGTTGAAGAAAACCTGCTGATGGGCCTGTCGCGCTTTCCCGGCTCAGAAGCCCGCGAAGTGCCTGCGTTTATCTACGAACTGTTCCCGGTGTTGCTGCAAATGAAGCACCGGCGTGGCGGGGATTTGTCCGGTGGCCAACAGCAACAACTGGCGATTGGCCGGGCGTTGGCCAGCCGGCCACGACTGCTGATCCTCGACGAACCCACCGAAGGCATTCAGCCCTCGGTGATCAAGGAGATCGGCGCAGTGATCAAAATGCTCGCTGCACGCGGCGACATGGCCATTTTGCTGGTGGAGCAGTTCTACGACTTTGCCGAGGAACTGGCCGATCAGTACCTGGTGATGTCGCGGGGCGAAATCGTTCAGCAAGGCCGAGGTGAAAATATGCAAACAGAAGGTGTGCGCGGGCTGGTGACGATTTAATCTGTCACTCTTTCCGGGTAAAAAGTCCTACATATGAACGTGCCTGCCAACACCGCGCTGTTCACCCCCAGCTGGCACGCCGAGCTGGCGCTGGGCTATGGGCGTTTTGGCGACAGTACGCGCCCGACCCTGCGCCGCCACCTCGGCCCGCTGCGGGTGCAAAAGCACCTGTACGCCGAAGGCCCCGAAGTGTGCCAGCACATCATCGTCCACCCGCCCGGCGGGATTGCAGGCGGTGACCGGC
>NZ_WIVR01000083.1:0-17805 GCF_009600525.1 Pseudomonas sp. FSL R10-1350 | reverse complement strand
GCCTGCTGCGCCGCCTACACCAGCACCAATGGTTGAACCGGTAGAGCCGCCCAGTTGCTGGCCGACCACGGCGCCCAGCACCCCGCCCAATGCGCCGCCTACACCGGCTTCGGTGGTGCCACCGGCCGAGGCAACGCCACTGACCAGGCCAAGGGACAACAAGAGAATGGAGGTGAGCTTCATGGATGAGCCTCAAAAGAATGACGGGGCGATCCTGAGGCTCAAAAGGGTTGGTTACAATCGGAATCCGACCAGTAGCACGAGTTGTACACAATTACCTAAGTTATTGTTTTTGATGGGGAACTTAATAACTTTTTGAGAGTCTATCTCTCGTTCAGGCAGGCTGCTTTCGACCAAAGCAGCCTTTTTTGTGCCTGAAGAAAATAGTTTGAAACCCCTGTAGCCGCTGACGAGGTACGAGACTGCGATGGGTTGCGAAGCGACCCTGGACAGCGGTCCTGCGGCCCGCATCGCAGCCTCGTGCCTCGTCAGCGGCTACACATGTCGGGTTTAGCTCGCCTTCGCCATGATCAATCTCGACGGGCTGGCTGCTTCCAGGCAGATCGCGACGAATTTTGACGTTGGCGTGTGGCTGCCATCACCGGTGCTTTCCAACGGCACCAGCGGGTTGACCTCCGGGTAGTAAGCCGCAGCTTGCCCGGCCGGAATATCAAACGCCAGCAAGGTGAAGTTCTTCACTCGACGTTCATGCTGATCATCCCAAATCGAAACGATGTCGACCTTTTGCCCCGGCTTGAAGCCCAGGCGGATGATGTCGGCTTCGTTGACGAACAGCACGTCGCGCTGGCCCTTGACCCCACGATAACGGTCATCGAGGCCGTAGATGGTGGTGTTGTACTGATCGTGGGAGCGCATGGATTGCAGGATCAGGTCCGGCAGTTTGCCCGTGGCGCGGGTGCGGGCGTCGATCAGGTCTTGCGGCAACGCATTGATGCGGAAGTTGGCGCGCTGGGTCGGGGTGTTCCACTGGCGCGCCCCGGCCGAGTTGCCGAGGTAGAAACCGCCAGGGTTCTGGATGCGCGTGTTGAAGTCTTTGAACCCTGGAATGGTGTCGGCAATCAGCTCGCGAATACGGCCGTAGTCGGCCACGATCCAGTTCCAGTCGATGGGGTGCGTGCCCAATGTGGCAGCGGCGATCCCGGCGATGATGGCAGGCTCCGAACGCATTTGATTCGACAGTGCCTTGAGCTGGCCATTGGAGGCGTGGACCATGCTGAACGAGTCTTCAACGGTGACCGCTTGCGGGCCTTCGGCCTGATGGTCGATGTCGGTACGGCCCAGGCACGGCAAAATCAGCGCCTCTTTGCCATGCATTAAATGGCTGCGGTTGAGCTTGGTGCTGATCTGTACCGTGAGGTCGCAATTGCGCAGCGCTTCGGCCGTGCGCGGGCTGTCGGGCGTGGCTTGAGCAAAGTTGCCGCCCAGGCCGATAAACACCTTGGCCCGGCCTTCGAGCATGGCGTGAATAGCTTCGACCACGTTGTGGCCATTTTCACGCGGCACCTTGAAATTGAAGCGGCGCTCCAGCGCATCAAGGAAGGCCACCGGTGGGCGTTCGTTGATGCCCATGGTGCGGTCGCCCTGCACGTTACTGTGGCCACGCACCGGGCACAGGCCTGCGCCGGGGCGGCCGATGTTGCCGCGCAGGAGCATCAGGTTGGCGATTTCCTGAATGGTCTGCACCGAATGGCGGTGCTGGGTGATGCCCATCGCCCAGCACATGATCACGTTCTTGCCCTTGAGGTACATGCGCGCGGCGCGCTCGATGTCCACCAGGGTGAGCCCCGACTGCTCGACGATGTGCTCCCAGGACGTGTCGTCCAGGCTGGAGATGTAATCGAGGATGCCCGAGGTGTGTTCATTCAAAAACGCGTGATCGAACACCGCCGGTTCGCCCGCCGCCTGTGCATCGCGCTCCCATTGCAGCAGGAACTTGGCCATGCCGCGCAGCAAGGCCATGTCGCCGCCCAGCGCCGGGCGCAGGTAGGCGGTGTTGGTCGGGCGGTCGCCGTTGGTGAGCATTTCCAGAGGGTGTTGCGGGTGCTGGAAGCGTTCCAGGCCCCGCTCTTTTAGCGGGTTGACGCACACCACTTGAGCGCCGCGTTTAACCGCCTCACGCAGCGGTTCAAGCATGCGCGGGTGGTTGGTGCCGGGGTTCTGCCCCAGCACGAAAATCGCGTCGGCGTGTTCAAAGTCGTCGAACGTCACGGTGCCTTTACCGACCCCGATGCTTTGCGCCAGCGCCACACCGCTGGCTTCGTGGCACATGTTGGAGCAGTCCGGAAAGTTGTTGGTGCCGAAGGCCCGCACAAACAGTTGATACAGATAAGCCGCTTCGTTGCTGGCGCGGCCCGAGGTGTAAAACTCGGCCTCGTTGGGGCTCGACAGGTTCAGCAGATGACGGGCGATCACGCTGTTGGCCGCATCCCAACTGATGGGCTCGTAATGATCGGTTTCGGCGTTGTAGCGCATTGGCTCGGTCAGGCGGCCCTGATATTCCAGCCAGTAATCACTTTGTTCCAGCAACGCGCTGACGCTGTATTTAGCGAAGAAGGCTGCATCCACCCGGCGCTTGGTCGCTTCCCAGTTCACCGCCTTGGCGCCGTTCTCACAGAACTTGACCATGCCGCTTTCCGGCGAGTCGCCCCAGGCGCAGCCCGGGCAGTCGAAACCGCCGTTCTGGTTGGTCTTGAGCATCATGCGCAGGTTTTTCAGTGCGTTGTCGCTGGTCAACCAGGCCTGCGCCACACTGATCAGTGCGCCCCAGCCGCCGGCCGGGCCTTTGTAAGGCTTGTAGCGCGGAGTCGGGGTTTGGTCGGCTTGATGATGAAGGCTCACGATTGAATCTCCTGCGCAGGGCTGTACACCCGTGGCGCGCTTTTTTGTGGCAGATGAATAAGGTTGAGGTTGTGACGCCGGGCCCATTGCAGCGCCAGGCCCGTGGGCGAGGACAGGCTGATGAGGGTTTGAATCCCGGCGCGCAACACTTTTTGAATCAGCTCAAGGCTGCAACGGCTGGTGACAATCGCTGCGCCACCGCTCAGGTCGATGTGTTGGCGCACCAGCGCACCGATCAGTTTGTCCAGGGCGTTGTGCCGGCCGATGTCTTCGCGGCCCATCAGCAGTTCGCCCTTGGCATCCATATACACCGCCGCATGCACCGCGCCGCAGTGTTGGCCCAAGGGCTGGAATTCGCTGATGCGCTGGCGCAAACCGTCCAGCCACTGAGCGGGCGGCAATGGCGCACCGGGCAGCACCTTGAGGTCCGGCAACGCTTGCTCCACCGCTTCGACGCCACACAACCCGCAGCCGCTGGTACCGGCCAGTTGGCGGCGTTGCTGCTTGAGGTTCCAGAACGCCCGGCTGGCGATCTCGACCTGCGCGTACTGCGCCGAGCCTGAGCCGCTGAGCTTGAGGTCGTAGATTTCACTGGCGTCATGGATGATGCCGCTGCCCAGGCTAAAGCCGACGATAAAGTCTTCAAGGTCGGTCGGCGTCACCAGCATCACGGCCTGGCTGATGCCGTTGTAGGCAATCGCCAGCGCCACTTCTTCAGCCAGCGCCGTTTCTGCGCCACTGCTGTGGTCGAGCGTGACGTACTGATAAGTCTGGCTGGCAGCAGGCGCGGGCGTACTGAGAGCGGGCGCCGCGCACAAAGGGCGCTTGGCGTTCATAGGGCTTTACCAACGTGGTCTATGACCCTAAGCGTAGGCGCGACACTAAGTCGCGTCTAATCGCTAGCGTTGATCTGCTGATAGATGGCGTCGATCAAGACGGGTTGAGTGATTTCTGAAACAGCGCAAAACAGGCTTCTGCCAATGCCGAACGCGGGGCTTCCCGGCGCATGATCAACCCCAACTGGGCCAGGGTTTGGGCGTCTTCAATGGGGTGCAGGCGCAAGGTGTCCGTCAGCGCTTCAAGCCCGCCTTCCAGCGGCATGACCGCGCAGCAGAGCCCCGCGTGGACTGCTTGCAGCAACTGATGCACGGCATCAGTTTGTAACAATGGATGGGGTGTAAGGCCACGGCTGTGGAAGTTGTGATCAATGGATTGGCGAAAGTGCATGCCGCCGCTGAGCAGCCCCAGCGGTAACTCAATCAGCGCCTCCCAGCTCAGGGGCTGTTCGCCAAAGTTGAAATGCCGTTGGTCGTAAAGTAAGCCCATCCGGGTGATGCCCAGGGCCAGTGAGTCAAAGCGTTCGTGGTCGAGGCGGTCCAGATACGACACACCAATGTCGAGCTGGTTGCTGGCCAGTTGCTCAAGAATATGTTCCGAACTCAGGGCCGACAGTTCAAAGCGCAGCTCCGGGTGTTGCTGGTGCAGGCGCTGCAATAAAGGCAGCGGATCGAAGCTTGAAAGCGGCACCACGCCCAGGCGCAACGTACCGATCAAGTTGCCGCGACAGGCCGCCGCTTCGGCCTGCAAGCCGTCGTAAGCCGCCAGCACCGTACGCGCCCAGGCGAGCACGCGCTCACCCGGTGCGGTAAAGCTTTCGAAACGCTGGCCACGGTTGACCAGTTGCAGGTCGAGCTCTTGTTCAAGGCTGCGCAGGCGCATCGACAGCGTGGGCTGGGTGATGTGGCAACGGGCAGCGGCCTGGCCGAAATGCCGGGTTTCATCCAGGGCAATGAGGAATTTGAGCTGTTTGATGTCCATCGTTGCTCCCGCAATGATGGTCTACGCTTAGGTCTCTGGATATTTCAACCTTTAGGAGCGTGACCGATGAGCCTTTTAAGCTTTGTGAAAGAAGCAGGTGAAAAGCTAGCCCACCTGTTTACACCGGGTAATGCCAATGCCTCGGACGAACTCAAAAAGCACGTAGCGGACGTGGGCTTGGGCAATCCTAATATCAAAGCTGAGGTTGAGGGCGACAAGATAACCCTCACCGGCGAAGCCGCGTCGCAAGAAGAGAAAGAAAAAATCGTCTTGGCCGCTGGCAACATTGAAGGCGTGGCCAGTGTTGACGACCAGATCACCGTGACCGGTCCGGCTGTTGTGGCTTCGCGTTTTGTCGTGGTGCAAAAAGGCGACACCCTGAGCGCGATTTCGCTGCGGGTGTATGGCAACGCCAACCAGTACAACAAAATCTTTGAAGCCAACAAACCGCTGCTCAAAGACGTGAACAAAATCTACCCAGGCCAGACACTGCGTATTCCTGAGTAACCTCACACCCTCTTGTGGGAGCGGGCTTGCTCGCGATGTAGGCGATGCGGTTTGTCAGAATAACCGCGTCGATGCTATCGCGAGCAAGCCCGCTCCCACGATTGGTGGTGGCCGTGTGCTCAAAGCCCTTCCAGCAACTCGCGATAATCCCCCAGTGCTGCGAACTCTTCGGTGTCTTTCGGGCCTTTTTTGCTGTCTGGCTGTTTGACCGCCAGCAAGTGGCCGATACCGAATGCACGGGCGCTGCGCAAAATTGGCAAGGTGTCGTCGATAAACAGGCTGCGGCTCGGTTCAAAGCCGATATCAGCTTGCAGGGCATCCCAAAACGCCGGGCTTTCCTTGGGGAAGCCGTAATCGTGGGAGCTGATCAGGCGCTCGAAATATGGCGCCAGCTCGATGCGCTCCAGCTTCAATGACAACGAATCGCGGTGCGCGTTGGTGATCAGAATCACCCGCTTGCCAGCCTGTTTGATCGCCGCTAAAAAGGTGTCTGCATCCGGGCGCAGGGCAATCAGGTGGGCGGTTTCGAGCTTGAGTTCACGCACCGGGATCTTCAGCTCGCGGCTCCAGAAATCCAGGCAGTACCACTTCAACTGGCCTGCGTTGTTTTCAAACAGCGGCGTGAGCTCAAGGTCGGCCATGGCGCGGCTGATGCCATGCAACTCGGCATAGCGCTGCGGCAGGTGTTCGAGCCAAAAGTGGTTGTCGTAGTGCAGGTCGAGCAGTGTGCCGTCCATGTCCAGCAGAACGGTATCAATGTCGCGCCAAGGTAACGCTGTCATGCAAAACTTCTCCCACAGTAGAAAAACATCCGACACAGACAATCGGAAAAGCCGGGGTATAGTAACCCGTTCATATTGAGGAGCCGCTATGCGCCAAAAACCCACCGTACTTGCCCGTGAAATTGTTGCCAGTAGCCGATTGTTTCGGGTCGAAGAAGTGCAACTGCGCTTTTCCAATGGCGTTGAGCGCACTTACGAGCGGCTGGTGGGGCGCGGTAACGGCTATGGCGCGGTCATGATCGTGGCAATGATTGATGCCGAACACGCCATCCTGGTCGAAGAATATTGTGGCGGCACCGACGAATATGAAGTCTCGTTGCCCAAAGGCCTGATCGAGCCGGGCGAAGACGTGCTGGCGGCCGCTGAGCGTGAATTGAAAGAAGAAGCAGGCTTTGGTGCCCGCCAGCTTGAGCATTTGACTGAGCTGTCGTTGTCGCCGGGGTACATGAGCCAGAAAATTCAGGTGGTGCTGGCTTCTGATCTGTACGAAGCCCACCTCGAAGGCGACGAGCCAGAGCCGATGCGGGTTGACCGCGTCAACTTGCGTGAGCTGTCGACCCTGGTGCAAAACCCGCAGTTCAGCGAAGGCCGTGCCTTGGCCGCGCTGTACCTGGCGCGTGATCTGTTGACCCAGCGCGGAGTGTTCAAACCGTGAGCCTGGCGCATCCCTTGTTGGCCCCGGTGATTGAACTCGCGCACCGTGCGGGCGAGGCCATTTTGCCGTTTTGGCGCGCGGATGTTGCTGTCACCGCCAAAGACGATAACTCTCCGGTTACCGCAGCTGACCTCGCGGCGCACCACATTTTGCTCGATGGCCTGACCGCGTTGGACCCGAGCATCCCGGTGTTGTCGGAAGAAGACGCCAACATCGCGCAGAGCGTGCGCGCTGGCTGGACACGCTGGTGGCTGGTTGACCCGTTGGACGGCACCAAGGAGTTCATCTCCGGCAGCGAAGAATTCACCGTCAACATTGCTCTGATCGAGAACGGTCGCGTGGTGTTCGGCGTGGTTTCAATGCCCACCAGTGGTCGTTGCTACTACGGTGGCGCGGGCCTGGGCGCCTGGCGGGCGGATGCGGACGTGATCGTACCGATCAATGTGCGCGACGTGCCGCCCGCCGGTGAACCGCTGATCGTGGTCGCCAGCCGCCGACATTCAAGCCCCGAGCAAGAGCGCTTGCTGGCCGGGCTGGAGACGGCTGTCGGGAAGTTGGAAACCGCCAACATTGGCAGTTCATTGAAGTTCTGTTTGCTGGCCGAAGGTGCGGCAGATTGTTACCCGCGTCTGGCGCCGACCTCGCAGTGGGACACTGCCGCGGCGCAAGGCGTGCTTGAAGGGGCGGGCGGGGTGGTGTTGCAGCTCGATGGCCAGCCGTTCACGTATCCGGCGCGGGAATTGCTGCTCAATGGCTATTTTTTGGCGTTGCCCGCGAAGGCGCCGTGGCGTGAGCAGTTGTTGGCGTTGGCGCAAGCTTAAAAGCCACCCCTCTGTAGGAGCGAGCTCGCCTCGCGATCTTTTGATGTTTAAAAGATCGCGAGACAAGCTCGCTCCTACATGGTTTTGGCGAACAGCAGACTACCGATGCAACACATACTGCCCGCTAAACCGCACCGCATCGTCCCCGCCGTCGGCATTGATCATCCGCGTCTCAAGGGTTAAACGAGCGCGGCCGTGGCGTTTGTACATGGCCAGAAACTTGTTCCACGCGGCGTCTGATGGCGCATCGCACAGCGCGATGGCGTCTTGGGTCACCGGCAGCGGGTAGCTGATGTGGCCTTCTTGAATCACGATGTGCCCGTCTTCGATCCCGGCCTCACGCAGGCTCAAATGCAACCAGCCCCAACCGGCCAGCACCGCGCCGCAGTACAGGCTGCCGCCAAACATGGTGCTTTTGTGGTTGATGTTGGCGTCCAGCGGCAGGTGCAAACGCAATTGCCGATCCTGCCAGCCAACCACTTTGAGGCCCATTTCACGGGTCAGCGGAATGTCGTGATGAAGGATGGATTCCAGATAACGACTGTCGCGGTTCATGCGCGGATCCTGTTCAGGTCAATCAAGTTCATCGGTGTGAGGGTGGCTGCCGCTCTCGAAGTGCAGGCCGTGTTTGCGCAATTTGTCGTGCAGGGTTTTACGCGGCACCCCCAGGGCTTCGGCCAGACTGCGCATCGAGCTGTGTGAACGCTCAAGCTCGGCAGCAATCAGGCTCTTCTCGAAGTGTTCGACCTGCTCGCTCAAGCTGCCAGACACCTCAAGGTCTGACGCCGTTGTGCCGTCGCTAGCGCCTTCGTCCAGGGCCAATTCCAGACCCAGGGCAAAGCGTTCAGCGACGTTTTGCAGTTCACGCACATTGCCCGGCCAGGTGTGGCGCAATAACTGCGCCCGCTGGCCCGGTTGCAACACGTTGAGCGCCAGACCGTGGCGGGCGCTGGCCTCGTCGGCAAAGTGCTGGAACAGCACCAGCACGTCTTCACCGCGCTCGCGCAACGGCGAAATACGCAGCGGCGCGACGTTAAGCCGGTAGTACAAGTCGGCGCGAAAGCGCCCTTGGTCGGCGGCCTGACGCAGGTCTTCCTTGGTGGCGGCGATCACCCGGATATCCAGCGGGATCAGCTGGTTGCCGCCTAAACGCTCAACCACACGCTCTTGCAGCAAACGCAGGAGTTTGACCTGCACGTCCAGGCTCATGCTTTCGATTTCGTCGAGGAACAATGTCCCGCCATTGGCGAATTCGAATTTGCCGATACGGCGTTTTTGCGCGCCGGTAAACGCGCCGGGTTCATGGCCGAACAGTTCACTCTCGACCACCGACTCGGCCAGCGCCCCGGCGTTGATCGCCACGAACGGGCCGTTGCGGCGGCTCGACAGGTCGTGCAGCGCCCGTGCGACGACTTCTTTGCCGGAGCCGGTTTCGCCCAGAATCAACACGTCTGCCTTGGTTCCGGCAAGGGCGCCGATTTGCTCGCGCAGGCGCAGCATGGCCGAAGATTGCCCCACCAGCCGTGCGCTCAGTTGCTGGCGATCGCTGAGCGCCAGGCGCAGGCTGCGGTTGTCCAGCACCAGTGCGCGCAGGGCCAGGGCCCGGCGCACGCTGTCGAGCAGGGCGTCGCTGGCAAAGGGTTTTTCCAGAAAGTCGTAAGCGCCCGTGCGCATGGCCTGCACCGCCAAGGGCACATCACCATGGCCGGTAATCAGCAACACCGGCAGCTCAGGGTCTTGCGCGTGCAGATGGGTGAGTAGCTCCAGCCCGTCCATGCCCGGCATGCGGATATCACTGACCACCACGCCCGCCCAGTCCCGCGAGATGCGTTCGGCCAGGCCGTTGGCTTCGGCCAGCGGCAGCACTTTAAGCCCGGCCAGGTCCAGGGTTTGGCAGAGCGCCTGGCGCAGGTGCGGATCATCATCGATCAAGATGACCTGTACACGCGGATCAATGGGTTGGCTCATGACCTGGAGTCCTCTGAAGCTTGCAAGCTTACGCCCGGTGCACCGGCGCGCAGTCGTAGGGTAATTAAGGCGCCGCCTTCCTTGTGGTTGGCGAACAACAATTCGCCGCCAAACGCACGGATTAATGTGTCGCAGATGGCCAGCCCCAGGCCCAACCCTTGGGTGCGGGTTTTGGTGGTGTAAAACGGCTCACCGGCGCGGCCCAACGCTTCCATGCAAAAGCCCGGGCCGTTGTCGCGAATGTACACAGTGACGCCCTCGGGCGTTGATTGGGCACTTAGCCACAATCGCCGGGGCGGGCCTTTTTCGGTAAGTGCATCGAGAGCGTTGGCCAGCAGGTTGCCCAGCACTTGGCGCAAACGGGTTTCACCTGCTTCGACCCACAGCGTGGCGGCGGGTAAATCGCGGATCAGTTCGACTTCCATGCTGCGCCGACGTTTGGCCAGCAAGGCCAGGGCATCGTCCAGCGCCGGTTGCAGCGCCACGCTTTCAGGCGCATGGCGATCGCGCCGGGCGAACGCGCGCAGATGCGCAATGATCGAAGACATGCGCCCGGTCAGTTCGTTGATCAGCTTGAGGTTGCTGCGCGCGTCTTCAGTGCGTTGATGGTCGAGCAACACTTCGGCGTTTTCGGCATAGCTGCGGATGGCTGCCAACGGCTGGTTGAGTTCGTGGCTGATGCTGGCCGACATGGTGCCGAGGGCTGACAGCTTGCCCGCTTGCACCAGGTCATCTTGGGCGCGCACCAGTTCTTGCTGCGCATGCTCGCGCTCCAGCACTTCTTTACGCAGGCGCTGGTTGAGGCCTTCAAGGTCGCTGGTGCGCTCGGCCACCCGGCCTTCGAGTTCACGCCGGGCCTTGGCTTCGAAGGCGATGCGCTCCAGGTAATGGCGGCGACGTTGCATCATCAAGCTGATCAGCAGCATGACCACCAGCAAAGTGGCCGCGCCAATGGCCAGCACGGTCCGCACCGGGCGATCGATCAAGGTACGCGGCGCAAGAATATTCACGCTCCAGCCGGTCTCGTCGATTTTTTGCGTTTGTACTACCCACGAATCGGGGTTGATGTTCAGCGGCTGCAAGTTGCGCGTCGGGTAGGGCAGGATGGCGAAAATGTCCTGTTGCTCTTGCGGCGACAGTTTGCGCGTGGCCTTGAAACGCCAATCCGGGCGGGACGTGAGAATCACCACGCCGTTGTCGTCGGTTGTCAGCAATTGCTCCGGGGTGTTGCCCCACAAACGCTCGGTGTGATCCAGGTCCACCTTGACCACCAGCACGCCGAGCTTTTTATCGCCTTCGGTCACCGGGGCGGCAAAGTAATAGCCGCGTTTGCCGGACGTAGTGCCCAAGCCGAAAAAGCGCCCCAACTTGCCATCCATTGCTTCGCTGAAGTACGGACGAAAAGCAAAGTTACGTCGGATAAAGCTGTCGGGCTTGTCCCAGTTCGACGTCGCCACCGTGTTGCCATCGGCATCAATCAGGTACATGACCTCGGCGCCGGTTTGGCTGTTGATCTCCGCGAGCAACTTATTGGCCGTGCTCAGGGTGTGCGGGTCTTCCGGGTCGGCCAGCGAATTACGCAGCGCGGGCAGTTCGCCCAGAATTTGTGGCAGCACCTCATAACGGTGCAGCGTGCCGAGCAAGTTGGCCACGTACAGGTCGAGGGTCTGGCGGTTCTGCCCGGCCAGTTCGCTGCGGTAATAGCGCTCGGCCAAGTGCTGCAGCGGCCACAACAAAGGCGCCAGGCACAGCGCCAGTAAGGCCAGGCTGCGCCAGCGGGGGCGGCGAGGAGTTGCAGGAGTCGAGTTCATAGGGCGCAGTATACCTACGCTTAAACCCCGTAGGCGCGAGGCTAGAAGCGCTATTTTTAATCTCGATTTATATCTGTATTAAAAATGCTTTTGTCTGGGTTAAATCCGATAAATGGTTTTTATTGTGGATATTTATCGGCTATAAAGGGGGCCTTTCTTGACGAAAGGCAGGCAGGCGTCCACTGTTTCCGGCCAGCCTGATTGATGCGCCCATCCCCCTCTTTTTTGATTCCCTGGAGTCCTGACGGTTATGACTACTTTGCACAGCACGCCCCGCGCTGACGGCTTTCACATGCCGGCCGAATGGGCTCCTCAAACTCAAGTCTGGATGATCTGGCCTGAGCGCCCGGACAACTGGCGCTTGGGCGGCAAGCCTGCGCAAGCCGCGCACGCTGCTGTGGCCAAGGCCATTGCCCGCTTCGAGCCGGTGACCGTTGGGGTGTCGGCCGCACAGTACGAAAACGCTCGCGCACAGCTCGATGTGCCGAACATCCGCGTGGTCGAGCTTTCCAACGATGACGCCTGGGTGCGCGACAGCGGGCCGACGTTCGTGATCAACGACACCGGCGAAGTGCGCGGCGTGAACTGGGACTTCAACGCCTGGGGCGGGTTTGACGGCGGGCTGTACTTCCCGTGGAACCGCGATCAGCAAGTGGCCAGCAAGATCCTCGAAATCGAGCGCTCGGCGCGCTACTACACCGAAGGTTTTGTGCTGGAAGGCGGTTCGATCCACGTCGATGGCGAAGGCACATTGATCACCACCGGCGAATGCCTGCTGAACCGTAACCGTAACCCGCATCTGTCCCGTGAAGAGATTGAAAGCGTGCTGCGCGCGCAACTGGCTGTGGATAAGATCATCTGGCTGCCCGATGGCCTTTACAACGATGAAACCGACGGCCATGTGGATAACTTCTGCTGCTACGTGGCGCCGGGTGAAGTGCTGCTGGCCTGGACCGACGACGAGCGCGACCCCAACTACGTGCGTTGCCACGAAGCGATGAAAGTGCTGGCCACCAGCACCGATGCCCAGGGCCGTTCGTTTGTTGTGCACAAAATGCCTATTCCGGGGCCGATGTACGCCACCCAGGAAGAGTGCGACGGTGTGGATAAAGTCGCTGGCAGCCAGGACCGTAATCCGTCGGAGCGTTTGGCCGGGTCTTACGTGAACTTCCTGATCGTCAACGGCGGGATCATCGCCCCAAGCTTTGACGACCCGATGGACGCAGAGGCCAAAGACATCCTGCAAAACCTCTTTCCACAGCACGAAGTGGTGATGGTGCCGGGCCGTGAATTGCTGCTGGGCGGTGGCAACATCCACTGCCTGACCCAGCAACAACCCGCCCCACGCAAAGCCTGACCCCACCCAAAACTGTAGGAGCGAGCTCGCCTCGCGATCTTTTGATCTTCAAAAAAGCTCGGCTCCTACAAGTCCTTTATTTGCCCGGTTCACGCAACACACTAAAAGCGCTGGCAGCGTTTTTCTGTTCTCGCCTTACCGCTAGTCTGACGCTCTGATTGATTGAACCTTCGGAGCGCTCCATGACCACCCCCGTTCTGCATTACATCTATGACCCGCTGTGCGGTTGGTGCTATGGCGCCAAGCCGCTGATCGACGCTGCCCGCGGCATTGTGCCGGTGGTGGCCCATGGCGGCGGGATGATGACCGGCGCCCAGCGCCGCCCTGTGTCTGCGCAACTGCGTGACTACGTCATGCCCCATGACCAGCGAATTGCCGAATACACCGGCCAGCCGTTTGGCGAGGCTTACTTTGAAGGGCTGCTGCGCGACACCACAGCGGTCTTTGATTCGGCGCCACCCATCACTGCCGTGTTGGCCGCCGAGCAACTGGCCGGGCGTGGCCTTGAACTGCTGGGGCGTTTACAGACGGCGCACTATGTCGAAGGGCGGCGGATTAGCGACAAGGATGTGCTGGAGGAACTGGCCACTGAAATCGGCCTGCCCACCGAGGCCTTTGTTGCGGCCTACCAGGCGGTCCGTGGCGAACCGACCCACACTCACATCAAAGACAGCCGCAAACTGCTCGGGCAGGTGGGTGGCCAAGGCTTTCCTACCCTGGTTCTGGAACTCGACGGGCGCTACCAAGTGGTCGATTTTGGGGCGTTTATCGGTAAGCCAGATGCCTTTGCGCAATGGTTGCGAGCACCCGCCCAAAGCCCAAACGATTCAGCGCCCGCCTGCGGCCTGAATGGCTGCGACGAGTAAAAGGTTAAAGCGCGATCAACGGTCTTTGAATTGCTGGCAATTAACAAATTTTTCACGAAATTGACACTTTGCCTTAACGACGGATAGGATCCCTGCCTACGCCTGTGGCGATAAGCCATGCACCAACTTTCTAAATGACCCGCGCGGTGTCTCGTGTGGGTCTTTTTTGTTATGTGAAGCAACCACCACTCAATGTTTCAGCTTGAAACCCACAGCGCGCCTCTATTCTGAAATAAGGAAAATAAAATGTTAAAAACACGGATAGGTCTACTCGCTCTGGGCGTACTCGGTGCTACCCAGGCCATGGCTAACGATCAAGCTGACGCAAAAGGTTTTGTAGAAGACAGCCACCTGAACGTATTGGCGCGCAACGCCTACATCAGCCGTGACTACAAAAACCACCAACAAGACAAAGCTGAGTGGGGCCAAGGCTTCCTCGGCACATTCACCTCCGGCTTCACCCAAGGCACCGTGGGCGTGGGTGTGGATGCTTTCGGCATCTACGCACTGCGTCTGGACGGCGGCAAGGGCAGCAGCGGCGCAGGCGGCATCGACTTCTTCAAGCAAGACCATAACGGCAAAGCCGCTCACGACATCGCCAAGGCTGGCGCTGCCGTGAAATTCCGCATTTCGAACACCGTGCTGAAATACGGTGACCAAATGCCTGCTCTGCCGGTACTAATGTACGACAACTCCCGTCTGATGCCAGAAAGCTTCACCGGTACCCTGTTGACCTCCAAAGAGATCGACGGCCTGGAACTGAACGTGGGTCGTTTCACCGAAGAGTCGCGTAAAAGTGCTGAAGCGCGTAACAGCGGCGGCTTGAAGAGCATCAACGTGTTCGGCGGTAGCTACAAGTTCACCGAGCGCTTCTCGGCCTCGTTGTACGGCTCCGAGATGAAAGACGAGCTGCGCAAGCAATACCTGGGCATGACCTACGCCCTGCCACTGGATGACAAACAGTCCCTGACGTTTGACTTCAACGGCTACCGCACCCACGTAGACTCTGGCTACGCGCGTGACGTGCTGAAGGTTGACGGCACCGACAACAAGATCTGGAGCCTGGCAACCACCTACGCGTTCGGCGCGCACTCGCTGGTTCTGGCTTACCAGAGCAGCACCGGTGAAATCGGCTACCCATACGGCGGCTACCGCAATGCGGGCGGCGTGGGCGACGGCGGCAACACCATCTTGCTGGCCAACTCCTACTGGTCTGACTTCAACGCCAAAGACGAGCGTTCGTGGCAGCTGGGCTACGGCTTCGACTTCGGCGCCGTTGGCATTCCAGGCCTGACCTACAACATCGCCTACGTACGCGGCACCAACATCGACGACGGTTCAGGCCGTGGTCGTGGTACCGAGCGCGAAATCTACAACCAGGCCAAGTACGTTGTACAAAGCGGTCCGGTTAAAGACCTGAGCGTGCGTCTGCGCGGTTCGTGGTTGCGCGTTTCCAACAACGCCAGCGACTACAACGTCGGCGGTAACGAAGTCCGTGTATTTGTTGATTACCCAATCAGCATTTTCTGATGCCACGGGCCTGCCAGTCAGGTCTGACATCTGAATAAAAAAACGCCCCGAACCGGTTGGTTCGGGGCGTTTTTTTTGAGTTTCGTGCGCCGAACAAAAACTAACAATTGAGCGAGTTTTGCGGGTAGCAGGAAGAGGTTGAAGCTCTTAGGATTATTCCCTTGAGTTTATATTCCTTGGGTGGCATATTTTGGTCTCTAACTGGGAAGTCGAATACACCGATGAGTTTGGGTGCTGGTGGGAGGGGCTTGAGGAAAAGGAGCAAGTCTCAGTAGCCGCTAGCGTCAAGTTGCTGGGCCAGCTAGGTCCGGGCCTGCGTTATCCCCACAGCAGCGATATCAAAGGCTCGCGGCATGGCAATCTCAGGGAGCTGCGTATCCAGCACGCGGGCAGGCCGTATCGGGTTTTGTATGTGTTTGATCCGCGTCGATGCGCCTTGTTGTTGCTCGGTGACGATAAAACCGGTCGAGGGCGATGGTACGAGGAGCACATTCCTCAAGCTGAGAGGCTCTACGATGAACACCTTGAAACACTGCTCAAAGAGGGGCGAGAGCATGGCTAAATCATTTGCTGAACTTGAAGCGCGCATGACACCAGAGGCTCAAGCCGGTGCTCACGCGTTGTATCAACAGCACCTTAAAGAGATGCCTTTGCATGAGCTGCGCAAAGCTCAGGAGCTGAGCCAGGAGACATTGGCAAAGGCCTTGAATATTAATCAGGCCGCGGTATCGAAAATGGAGCGGCGTACAGACATGTACATCAGCACGTTGCGTAATTACATCCGTGCCATGGGAGGGGAGCTGGAAATTATTGCGACCTTCCCGGATGGGCAGGTGAAAATTGAGAATTTTTCGGATCCGGAAGCGGTGAGCTAAAACAGCACAAGAGCCGGTCGATACCCGGCTCTCCCCACTTTTTAGGTGGTGCCCCTACCGCCTTAAAAATCCCAGCGAGTGGTCACCATCACGTTGCGTGGGTCGCCGTAGTAGGCGGAGTCATAAAAACCGATGTTGGTGAAGTACGCCTTGTCGAACAGGTTGTTGACGTTGACAGTGGCCGACAGGTTGTCGGTGAACTGGTAGCGCGCCATCAAGTCCACCAGCCAGTACGGGTCTTGGGTGAATTTTTCGTAGCGTCCCGCGCGGTTGTCGTAGCCCCAGTTCGTCGAGCAGGGTATCGGTTGAGATCAGCAGCGAGCGGGCAATGGCACTGAGATAGCCCCGAGGCTTCGTAGCAGTTGACGAGCTTTGCGAGGCTATGTCCGACTGTGAAACAGTCGTCAATCAGACTGTCGCGGTCTTTGAGTTAAACCGTGCTCTGAGGGTTTACGATCGCTGCGCAATCGGACGTCGCCTCGCAGGCTCGGCAACTGCTACGGGATGCAAATTCCTAAAACCGTCCGCTAATGCCCAGCAACGGGCCTTTTTGCACGATGTCGTACACAAACCCGTCGTTGCGATAGTTCACGCCCATAGCCCGGTAGCCAGCCACCGCCGAAAATCCGGGGGTGAACTCCCAGCCGGCCAGCGCTGCCAGGTCCCAGTCTTCACGGGATTGCCCGGCACCCACCATGCCCCAGGAGGACAACCAGAACCGCTCACTCACGGCATAGCGCCCCCGCAGCCCGACCATGGCGTCTGCCCACGTGGCGTTGTCAGAGCCGGAGTGCCCCGAAGCCTGCCCACCATGGAGGGTCAGGGTGGTGCTGCTGTACCAGACGCGCACGCCGCCCGCGACGTCGACCCGATAATCGTCATCGCCGAGCACCGTATAGCCGCCGCCCAAAAAGCCTGACGCCGTCTTGCCTTCAACCTCAAGCTTGGACCCGGTTGGCAGGCGGCTGCGGGTGTCGGTGTCGATGTACATCAGGTCGGCAAGCACGCTGTAAGGCCCGCGCCGCGCTTCGCCCATGAACATCAACGACATGTCGACGGTGCGTGCGATGTTTGAGAAGTCGGACTTCACAGAGGCCGTCCCTGTGCTTTTGTGGCCGACGTGCCCACGAATGCCAGCGCCCCACAGGTATGGCCCGCCGTTGAACTGCCATTCATCGTTGTCTGCCGCGTTAGCGACCGTCGGTAGGCCGCCTGCTACGCTCGCCAAGGCCCCGAACAGCAGGGCCATACGCGCGTGTTTACGCCGCAACGAAGTGTTACTGAGCCTCATGGCGCGTCCCCGTTCAGTGCTGCGTCAACGAGAGCGCGACGCCCTCGGCGGCGCAGTTTTCTGTCGGCGTGTTGCCTGCTTTTTGCGCCGCCTGGATTTCTTCCTTCGCCGCTGCCAGATCCTTCAGGAACGCCGGATTGCTGTGCAGGCTGGCCACGGTGGCGGCGCCCATGATGCGCCCGGCATCCACGTCGCTCTGCCAGTGGGCGTTGCAGATGACGCGGCTTTGGCCGTACGCCAAGCCACGGGTCATCAGTTCAGTGGCGCGTGCCGGGTTCACTTCTGCGAGGATCAAGCCCCAGGCCCAGCCCGCCGCCGAGTGCCCGGAAGGCCAGGAACCGTCGGTGCGCAGCAGCGGTTCCATGTCTTTGCGGCAGGTGCCTTCGTCATGCACCACAAACGGACGGGTGCGGTTGTAGGCGTTTTTCCCGGCATACGTGGAGCCACCGGCATCCGTCAGCGTGCGCTGCATCAAGGTGTACAGATGCGGGGTGGTCTTCTCGCTGATCTGCGTCCCCATCGCGCACGAGAATGTGTTCGCCGGGCCCGGGAACGACAACTCTGCATCCGTTGCTGCGAGTGCCTCCCGGGCCGTGCCACGCAGTGCCAGCGCTGCCCGCCGGGCTTCTTCATCCCGCGCCAGCGCCGCAGAGTCGGGCTTGGGC
>NZ_WIVR01000082.1:0-17894 GCF_009600525.1 Pseudomonas sp. FSL R10-1350 | reverse complement strand
GCCCAGGGTCGGCCACAAACCGGCGCGGCTCGATGACACTTGCGCCTGCGCGCCGCGATACGCCGCCTCGGCGGCAACAATCGACTGGTTGGCCGTGGCCGAGCGCTGGATCAACTGCGTCAACACCGGGTCGTTATAGGCCAGCCACCACTGGCTGTTCAGCGCGCCTTGGGGGTTGGCCACAGCCCGTTGCCACTGCGTGCCCTCTTTGAAGCCCATGGGCAATTGCATGGCCGGTTTTTGATAATCCGGCCCGACCATACACCCGGCCAGGGTCAGGCTAAGGGTCATGGCCAGCAGCAGCGGTTTGAGGTTCATCGGGTGGTCTCCTTGGGCGCCCGGCGCAGACGTTGCGACAGGCGGTCCAGCCAGAGGTAAATCACGGGCGTGGTGTACAGCGTCAGCACTTGGCTGAAGAGCAACCCGCCCATGATGGAAATGCCCAGCGGGCGGCGCAATTCCGAGCCGTAGCCGGTGCCCAGCACCAGCGGCAAGGCGCCGAGCATCGCCGCCAGGGTGGTCATCATGATCGGCCGAAAGCGAATCAGGCAGGCGCGGCGGATCGCTTGTTGCGGGCTGAGGCCCAGCGCTTTGCCTTCGGTGATGGCGAAGTCGATCATCATGATCGCGTTTTTCTTGACGATGCCGATCAGCAAAATCACCCCCACCAGCGCAATGATCGACAGCTCGGTGCCGGTCATCAGCAAGGCAATCAGCGCCCCCACCCCGGCCGACGGCAAGGTCGAGAGGATGGTCAGCGGGTGGATCAGGTTTTCGTAGAGCATGCCGAGCACGATGTACACCGAGACAATCGCCGCCAGAATCAGCCAAGGCTCGCTGGACACCGACGACTGAAACACCTGCGCTGTCCCGGCAAAGTGCCCGACCACACTGGCCGGCATGCGCAGTTGCGCCACCGCGTCATCCACCAGCGTGGTGGCCTGGCCGATGGACACGCCGGGGGCCAGGTTGAAAGACACTGTCACCGCCGGGAAGGTGCCTTGGTGGCTGATGGAAATCGCCGTGCGCGCCACCGACTGCTGCGCCACCGCAGACAACGGGATCAACGTCGCCTTGGCGTTGCTCGCCAGGTTGGGCGCGGTGTTGGTCTTGCTGGCCGTCGAGGCACCTTGCGGCAGGTAAATCGACGTGAGCGCCGACGGATCGGCCCAGTATTCGGGGGCGACTTCCATGACCACGTGGTACTGGTTGGCGGCGCGGTAAAGGGTCGACACCTGGCGCTGGCCAAAGGCGTCGTACAGGGTCTGGTCAATCGCCGACATGCTGACCCCGAGCCGCGCCGCCGTGTCGCGGTTGACCGCCACATTGGCCGCAAGGCTGTTGTCTTGCTGGTCGGTATTGAGGTCTTTGAGCTGCGGCAGTTTATGCAGCGTCGCCAGCACTTTGGGCACCCAGACATCGAGGCTGCTCTGGTCGTCGGCGGTCAGCGTGTATTGGTACTGCGCGGCGCTCTGGCGCCCACCCACGGTGATGTCCTGCACCGATTGCAGGAATAACCGGGTGCCCGGCATGTCGCCCAGGGTTTTGCGGATCTGGGCGATGATCTGGTCGGCGCTGGCCTTGCGCTCGCCCAAGGGCTTGAGTGAGATAAACATCTGCCCGGTGTTCACCGAACCGCCTCCGCCGCCCGCGCCGCCGATAAAACCGCCGACCGCTTCCACGTTGGGGTTGAGCAAGACTTTGCGGTTGATCGCCAGAAAGTCCTGCTGCATGGCGCCATACGAGATGCTTTGCGAGGCCATGGTGCTGCCGTTCAGGCGCCCGGTGTCTTCCTGCGGGAAGAAGCCCTTGGGCACCCGCACGTACAGCACCCCGGCCAGCACGATCACCAACAGCGTGACCAGCCCCATCAGCAAGGTGTGGTTGATCACCCAGCCGAGGGTGCGGTCGTAGAAACGATGAAAGCGCGAGTCCGGCGCCGCCTCCGGGTGTTGGGCGGTTGCCGGCGCGCGCAAAAACACCGCCGCCAGCATCGGCGTGATGGTCAGCGACACCAACATCGACATCGCAATCGACACCGACAAGGTGACCGAGAACTCACGAAACAAACGCCCGACAATCCCGCCCATCAGCAGCAGCGGAATAAACACCGCCACCAGCGACACGCTGATAGTCAGCACGGTAAAGCCCACCTCCCGGGCACCGGCCAGCGCCGCCTGCACCCGCGAGGCACCGCGCTCCAGATGGCGCATGATGTTTTCCACCACCACAATCGCGTCATCGACCACAAACCCGGTGGCAATAGTCAGCGCCATCAACGACAGGTTGTTCAGGCTGTAGCCCATGAAGTACATGACGCCAAAGGTGCCGAGCAGCGACAGCGGCACGACAATGGCCGGCACCAGGGTGCTGCGCCAATCACGGAAAAACGCAAACGTGACCAGCGTCACCAGCAGAATCGAGGCAATCAGGCTGATTTCTACGTCGCGCAACGAGGCGCGAATGGTGGTGGTGCGGTCCATCAAAATATTGAGTTTGATCGAGGCCGGAATCGACGCTTGCAGAAACGGCAGCTCGGCCTTGACCGCGTCCACCGTCTCGATCACGTTGGCCCCCGGCTGCTTGAAGATCACCAGCAGCACCGACGGTTGGCCGTTGTACAAGCCATAGTTGCGCAGGTCTTCTACGTCTTCGCGCACGTAACCCAAGTCGCTGATGCGCACCAGGTCGCCATTGTTCTGCTTGACCACCAGCGCGCCGTAGTCCGGCGCGTTGTAGAGCTGGTCATTGGCGGCAATCACATTGCCCTGTGCGCCGATATCGATCGTGCCTTTGGGCAGGTTGACGTTAGATGCGGCGATCACCTCGCGCACCTGTTCAAGGCTCACGCCGTAATGGTTGAGGCGGTCCGGGTTGAGTTCGACCCGCACCGCCGGCAAGGCCCCGCCACCCACCGTCACGTCACCCACGCCACTGGTTTGCAGGAGCTTTTGTTCGAGCAGGGTTGAGGCCACGTCGTACATGTGGCCCGGCGTGGCCGCGTCGGAGGTCAGGCTGATGACCATGATCGGCGAGTCAGCCGGGTTGACCTTGCGGTAGGTCGGGTTGCCTGACAAGTCGCTGGGCAAGTTGCTGCGCGCGGCGTTGATTGCCGCCTGCACATCGCGGGCGGCGCCGTCGATGTCGCGATTGAGGTCGAACTGCAAGTTGATCCGGGTCGCGCCCAAGCTGCTCGACGAGGTCATTTGCGTGACCCCGGCGATCTGCCCGAACTGACGCTCCAGCGGCGTGGCCACCGAGGTGGCGACGGTGTGCGGGTCGGCCCCCGGCAACTTGGCGCTGACGCTGATGGTGGGGAAATCCACCTCCGGCAGCGGCGCCACCGGCAGCAGGTTGAACGCCAGCACGCCAAACAGCGCGAGCCCGACAGCCAGCAAGGTGGTGGCGATGGGACGTTGGATAAATGGCGCACTGAGGTTCATCGCGATCAATCCGCCCTGACTGTGCGGCGACCCTTCAGGCGCTGCCCGAGGTCGTGCATCGCGAGGAAGATCACCGGGGTCGAAAACAGCGTCAGCAACTGGCTGAGCAACAGTCCGCCAATGATCGCGATCCCCAACGGATGGCGCAGTTCAGAACCAATGCCGGTGCCCAGCGCCAACGGCACGGCGCCGAACAGCGAGGCCATGCTGGTCATCAGAATCGGCCGAAAACGCAATGCCGCCGCCTGCTTGATCGCCTGCACCGGGCTCAAGCCTTCTCGTCGCTCCAGGTCGAGGGCGAAGTCGACCATCATGATGCCGTTTTTCATCACGATACCGATCAGCAGCACGATGCCGATCAAGCCGATGATGTCGAACTGGGTGCCAGTGACCAGCAGCGCCAGCAACGCCCCCAGCGCCGCCGAGAGCAAGGTGGAAAGAATGGTGATCGGGTGCACGAAGCTCTCGTAGAGCATGCCCAGCATCAGGTACACCACCACAACCGCCGCCAGCACCAGCACCGCCTGATTGGCCAACGACGCCTCAAACGTCGCCGCCGCGCCCTGCAACGACACTTGCACCGAGGCCGGCATCGCCACCTGCTGCTCGATGGTCTTGAGCCGGGTCAGGGCAGTGCCCAGGGTTTGGCCCGGCGCCAGGTTGAACGAAATGTCGGCATACGCGAACTGCCCCAGCCGGTTGATCGTCAGCGGCGTCTGCACCACCTGCATCGTCGCCATGCTCGACAGCGGCGCCACCCCGCCGCCGGGGATGTCGACGTAGAGCCCGGAGAGTAAATCCGCGAGGTTCTTCGGCGGATGGTCGGTGGCCATCACCACGTGGTACTGGTTGAGCTGGGTGTAAATGGTCGACACCTGACGCTGGCCGAAAGCGTCATAGAGCACGTCGTCAATCGCCTGCGGGGTAATGCCCAGACGCGAAGCGGTGGCGCGGTCAAACGTGAGCTGGATCTGATTGCCGAACTGCATCGCCTGGCTTTGCACATCGGTGAAGGTCGGATCTTGCTTGATCGCCGCCATCAGCTTGCCGGTCCATTCCTGCAACACCTGCGGGTCGGTGGCCTGCAGGCCGAGGCGGTAACTGGTGGTGGCTACGCTGGCGTCAAGGGTCAGGTCTTGCACCGAGTGCAGGTACAGGCGGATCCCGGCGTCGTCGGCATTGGCATCGGCCAGACGCCGGATCACCGTGCTGGCGCTGTCGCGCTGATCACGCGGCTTAAGGTTGATCAGCAGATTGCCCTGATTGAGGGTCGGGTTGGTCTGGTCGATACCGACAAACGACGACAGGCTCTGCACCGCCGGGTCACGCAAAATGCGCGAGGCCAGGCGCTGTTGCTCGACCTGCATCTGCTGGAACGAAATAGTCGGCGAGGCCTGGGAAATCCCTTGAATTAGCCCGGTGTCCTGATCAGGGAAAAAGCCCTTGGGCATGACCGTCAGCGTCAGCACCGTGAGCACGGCGGTGAACACCACCGACAGCAGCGCCAGGGTGCGGTGCGCCAACACCCAGTTCAGACCGCGCACATAGTGCTGGTTGATGCGATCGAAAAAATCTTCACGGCGCGCCTGCGGGTGCGCCTTGAGCATGCGCGCGCACATCATCGGCGTCAGGGTCAGGGTAATCACCGCCGAAATCACGATGGTCACGGCCACGGTCATGGCGAACTCACGGAACAGCCGTCCCACTACGTCGCCCATGAACAACAGCGGGATCATCACCGCAATCAGTGCCAACGACAGCGAAATGATGGTGAAGCCGATTTGCGCCGAGCCTTTGAGCGCGGCCTGCAACGGCGTATCCCCCTCCTCCAGGTAACGGCTGATGTTTTCGACCATGACGATGGCATCGTCGACCACAAAACCGATGGCTATGGTCAGCGCCATCAAGGTCAGGTTATTCAGCGAAAAGCCCAGTGCATAGGCCACCGCCAGGGTGCCGAGCAGGGTCAAGGGCACGGTCACGGCGGGAATAAGGGTGGCCGCGACATTGCGCAAAAACAGGAAGATCACCAGCACCACCAGCACCACGGCAACCGCCAGTTCGTACTGCACGTCGGTGACCGAGGCGCGAATGGTCTGGGTGCGGTCGGTGAGCACCGCGACCTTGAGGGTGCCCGGCAAACTGGCGCGCAGCGTGGGCAGCAACTGCTGCACGCGGTCGACTACCTCAATCACGTTGGCCCCCGGCTGGCGCTGGATGCTCAGCACAATCGACGGGGTTTCGTTGGTCCAGGCGGCCTGGCGCGGGTTCTCCGGGCCTTGGATCGAGGTAGCAATGTGTGACAGGCGGATCGCGGCGCCGTTTTTATAGGCGATCACCAGATCGCGGTATTCCTCGGCCGATTGCAACTGGTCGTTGGCACCAATGGAATACGCCTGGAACTTGCCGTCAATGCTGCCCTTGGCCTGATTGACGTTGGCGGTGCCCAGGGAGGTGCGCAGATCGTCCAGCGACAGCCCGAGGTTATTCAGCGCCGACGTATTGGCCTCGACCCGCACCGCCGGGCGCTGGCCGCCGCTGATGGTGACCAGGCCGACGCCGCTGATCTGCGATATTTTCTGCGCCAGCCGGGTGTCGGCCAGGTCTTCGATTTTGGTCAGCGGCAGTACGTCCGAGGTCAGTGACAGGGTCAGCACCGGCGCATCGGCCGGGTTGACCTTGCTGTACACCGGCGGGTACGGCAGGTTGGCCGGTAAAAAAGTGCCGGCGGCGTTGATCGCGGCCTGTACCTCTTGCTCAGCCACATCCAGCGACAGCGCCAGATCAAACTGCAAGGTCACCACCGAGGCGCCATCGGAGCTGGTCGAGCCCATGGACTTGAGGCCGGGCATCTCGCCCAACTGGCGTTCAAGCGGCGCGGTAATCGACGAACTGATCACCTCGGGGCTGGCGCCGGGGTATTGGGTAAACACCTGAATGGTCGGGTAATCGACCTCCGGCAAGGCCGACACCGAGAGCAGGCGGTAACCCAGAATCCCCAGCAACAAGATCGCGACCATCAGCAAACAGGTGGCCACCGGGCGTTCGATAAAGGGGCGAGAGACGTTCATCAGCGGCGACTCACTGTGCGACTACTTTAATGGCCGAGCCGTTGTCGAGCTTGTCTGCACCTTCCGTGATCACCTGCTCACCCGGCTTGACCGAAGCGTCGAGAATCGTGGTGACATCGCCCACGCTTGGGCCGGACTTGACGTTGCGCAGGCTGGCCTTGCTGCCCGCCACGACAAATACGAAATCGCCCTGGCTGCCGTGCTGAATGGCCCGGGTCGGCACCACCGGCACTTGATCCAGCGTCTGCGCCTTGAGCCGCGCATTGACGAACTGATTGGGGAACAGCACATGGTCTGCGTCATCAAACTGCGCCTTGACCTTGATCGTGCCGGTGCTGGTATCGACCTGGTTATCCAGCGCCAGCAGTTGCCCGCTGGCCAACAGGTTCTGCTTGTTGCGGTCGTAGGCCAGCACGCTGACAACACCTGCCGCCCTGGCCTGATTGATCGCCCCCAGGTAGTCCTCGGGCACGGCAAACACCACCGTGGCGGGCTTCATCTGCGTGATCACTGCAATCGCGGAGGTGCTGGCGGTGGTCACATAGTTGCCGGGGTCAACCTGGCGCAACCCGACAATCCCGTCTACCGGCGAGGTGATGGTGCAATAACTCAACTGCACCTCAAGGTTTTGCACGCTGCCCTGATCGGCGGCCACCGTGCCCAGTTGCTGCGCCACCGTAGAGATTTGCGTATCGAGGGTTTGTTGGCTGATGGAACCGGCCTTAATCAGTTCGCGGTAGCGCGCCAGGTCACGCTGGGCGTTACTCAACACCGCCTGATCGTGGGCCAGAACGCCTTTGGCCTGGGCCAACTGCGCCTTCAGCGCGCGGTCGTCGATGCGGGCGATCACCTGCCCTTTGCGCACCTGCTGGCCTTCCTTGAACTCCACCGACGCCAAAATGCCGTCGACCTGCGTAATCACCGTCACGCTCTGCGTGGGCGTGACCGTACCGAGGGCATCGATATACACCGGCACATCCTGCGGCACCACCGCCACCGCCGCCACCGGCTCGGCCCGACCGCCCATGCCCATGGGGCGGTCTTTGTGGGCCATGGCGGGCCAATGGGCATACAGCGCCCAAGCAAAGGCCAGCACAACCAGCGCACTGAGCGCCCAGATAAAAGTGTGTCGTCTGCTCGTGTTCACACGCGTCACTCACCAAAAGAAGGCTGAGTTCAGAGTATCGAAGCGGCGACGCGTGAAATTAAATTCGGTGACAGCTTACAAAGGTTTTACACAGCCCTGACAGGACGCTGAATCTGCGGTGTTCATGCAGTGGTTTTGGCTGTTGGTGCAACGTCGGTACATTGGGTGCTGCTGGAATCCTCCATCCTCGGCCTCTGCGCGAGTGACAGAGATGCTCGCTTAGCCTTCAATAGATGAGTTTCGGTGAGTTCACTCCTCTAATTGGAGGAAATGGATTGAAATTGATAGCTTCGTGATCGACGGGATAACCGTGAAACATACCAAAATCGATGGAGCCAAGCTCATACTGCATCGTAGTGAAATACTCAATTGTCAGCCACTTCCACTTTTCGATTGCAGGATCATCAACATCAGTAACTTTTCTCGTTAACAAATCTGGAATCAGTACGTCCGTATGATAGTTAGCCGAATACTTTTTCTCAGAAAAACCCTCTGGCACAGTAGACGGCCTCGAAAGGTGAGGGCATGTATTTACCGGATCAATATTATGCCAGCTAGTTGACTTCTTACTCTTAAGGCTGATACCACCGTTCCCTATGGACTGCCATGCCAGTCGCTGAATATTTTTAACTGCCTCATCCAGATCATTTGCAAAACCTTGATTAACCATATTATTCGCATAATGCCCTACTGAATTTATTGAAATAATTGCCCCACCGGGCACTCTGCGATCATGATTAGCCGTATGATGCGCCGTCGTATGAAAAAAATTAATACCCGCCTTATACAAAAACAACTTACCATCCTGTATCAATGGTGCTGCCTCCGTATAGATAACATCTGTATTAACAGGAGCATACTCGTTAAATATCAGATTAGAAAACCCCTTAAACACCTCAACCAAGCTATCTGAAGGAGGCAGATAAATCAGCTTTCCGATATTAAAAAAGTACAACACAGCATCGCTCTTTCCTTTGGAACACGCTTGCTTCCATTCCAGACGACAAGCTTGAAGGTATGTTTTAAGATGCTCCTGCCCTAACGCAATATCATTATCATCAACAACATAGACACTTAGCTGAATATTCTGCTTTCCTGTAGAGGCTAACCTGCCCAACATACAAGGCTGCTTTCGCTTGATCCAACTCAATATGATTTCTTTTTTCTTTTCCTTGTCTGATTCTCCCAGCAGCGCTTTATTTACGATATCCAGATCCTCCCCATAAGAATTTCTCTCACAGGATAGATCAGGCAATTTGGATAAAAGCAACGTTACATCCATTTGACACCTCCCTAACTGAATATCAGCTAGTCTTATATGACTATTTTTTTATGTAATCCTTCAACGTGTTTTCTGAAGCAGCATTTTTAGCGATCAGCACCAGCGCAATTATCGTCAGTGCGGCACCTCCTACTTGTAAAAGTGAAAGTCTTTCTCCCAAAAAAACAACAGCACCAACAACACCAATGACAGGAACAAGGTTTAAAAACATACCCGCCAAGCCGGCACGAATGTATTTCAATGAATAAATATAAAAAGAGAAAGCGAGAGCATACTGCACAATCCCCGACACTAGCGCTAACCCCCATACTTCCAAAGAACCCGGCAATGCCGCGAACGCTTTACTTTCGGGGTAAATAGTCCACTCCAACGGTAACATCAAAATAGAAGCCACCAATGCAAGAGTCTGCTGACAAGCCACTATATAAAAAACATCCTGCTCTTTCGCGATGCGAGAGGACAGAACAACATAGAACGCAGCAGACAGCATACCCAATGAAATCAGGCTTGCGCCAAACCAGCCTTCTTTGGCGTTCCCGCCGTGTATATCTAACGCAAAGAACAACCCTACCAATATCATTGCTGACAGTACTATAAAATTTATCGACGGTATTTCCTTCAAGAGAAGCATCGCCAGAAGCACAATCATTATTGACTCCAACGATTGTAATAACGAGGCCTCTGACGCTCCCGTAAAAGTCAAACCAATCAGCACCAAGACATATGTCAAACACGGCTCAAGCAAGCCTAAAAAACTTAATTTTACCAACACGTTAGCCGTAGGGGCGGAGGTTTTTCTGAACGCTACTACGCACCAAAGAAACGTCACACTTGCCATCAACTGAATAATCAGTAACGTGACAGGATAGAAACTTCCCAGCGCACCCTTTGACATAACTAACGCGCCTCCCCAACACATTGCAGCCATGGTGGCCGAAGCTATACCGAGTGAAGCACGACTTATTTTCTTGGGTGCCATTAATTTCGCCTTGCCTCATTTTAAATAAATAAACTTTCCGAGTTACTACTACCCACACATCAAAATTATTACGTTTCCCTTTTCGCCCGACACGAGACCATAAAGCCTTACCCAAGCCCAGAAACAAGCGTGGATATTTGAGCCACCTTTTGTGCAAGATTAACGCGTGTCAATACCGTAACCACCCTCATAATCAGGCCATTTCTGTCGTAACTCACTGGCAAGCCCATGGCAGAGCTGACGGCCTAATTAATTCGATAAATTTCAATGAGTATTATATGTAGGACTATTTGTAGGACATATAGGTGCGCCCTTCGGTACTGAGGCCGATGGAAAACTCGCGGCGCAAAAGTTAGCATCCGTTTAACCACACAAATAAATGTGGCCGGACGCTAATCAAAAAATCCTATACAAGGGGAAGGCATGTTCAGTCACATTCAGATTGGCGCACGAAACCTCGACGCCATGATTGCTTTTTACGATGCCGTACTTACGCCTTTGGGATTAGTACGCATGACTGATCATGATGACGGCCCCGCCGGTGCGGGCTGGCATTTGCTCGGACAGAAATGGCCACAGTTTTTCGTGCAATTGCCTTTTAACGGGTTACCCGCAACGTCGGGTAACGGCGTACAGGTCAGCTTTGCAGCAAGCTCGCAAGACCAGGTAAGAGCTGCCTGGCAAGCGGCGACCACTTCAGGGGGCACAGATGAGGGAGCGCCGGGGTTACGGCCTCAGTACTCAGCCGATTTTTTTGGTGCGTACTGTCGCGATCCCGAGGGCAACAAACTCTGCTTTGTCCACGCCGAAGGCCTGGTTCGATAGAGCAATCACCCTCCTCGTCGAGCACCCCTGCGCCGCTGAGCTACGCCGTAGCCGCTGTAGCTTTCATATTGGTCACCGGCGCTGAAGGTTCTTTGAGCAGCGCAAAGTAGGCAAACGCCGAGCACAGGGCGACGACTGCGCTGATGATGAAGGCCGATGAGAACGAGCCGCTCTGTTGCACGCTAAAACCCGTGAGGATCGGCGCGATGGAGCCCGCCAGGTAGCCGCCAAAGTTCTGGATCGAACCAAACGAGGCAACTCGCTCTGACGGCACGATGGTGTTGACGATCATCCACGCGGTAGCGCTGGAGATGTTGATGAAGAACATGGTCAGGCACAGCAGCACTACGCACGCGACGACGTTGGTGGTGAAGGCCACGATCAGGGTGAACAGCGCCCCGCCGAGCAACCCGAGGATGACCATCAGTTTGCGGCTGGCCAACACGCGCATGCCGCGCGCCACCAGCTTGTCGCAGCAACGCCCGGCCACGATGGTGCCCAAGGCGCCAAACAGGTAGGCCAGCGACACCACCCAGGCGGTGCGGTACAGGTCCAGGCCGTGTTCGCGCTCAAAGTAGCCCGGCAGCCAGGTCAGGTTGAGCCAGATCATGTAGATCACACCCATAAAGCCGAGAAACGCGCCCCAGGTGTTGCGCTCTTTGAACAATGCGGTCCAGCGCAGTTTCGGCGCCGCTTTCTGCTGCACGGCCACCGGCTCTGCACGGCCGGTGGCGGCCATGTATTCGGCTTTGCTTTTGTAGAATTTGAACCAGCACAGCGCCAGCACCAAACCGATGACCCCAGTGAGGATAAACATGCCGCGCCAGCCCAGATGGACCATGAACAACGTCAGCAAGGGTGGCGCCAGGCACGGGCCGATGCAGGTCGAGGACCACACCCAGCCGGTGGCCGTGCCGCGCTCTTGGGTGTCGAACCATTCGGACAAGGCCTTGGCTGCCGAGGGGAACACCGGCGCTTCGCCGATGCCCAGCAACACCCGCAGGCCGACCAGATGGCCGTAACTGCTGAACAGGCCAAAGGCCGCTTGGGCCACCGACCACACCACCAGCGAACCGCCCAGGGCGAGTTTGCTGCCGAGTTTGTCGATCAACGCGCCGAGGGGTAATTGCGAGAAGGCGTAAGCGATGGAGAAGGCTGAGAGCATGACGCCCATTTGCATGGGGCTGATGGCCAGGTCTTTCTGGATGGTGGTGTTGGCGATGGACAGGGCACTGCGGTCGAGGTAGTTGACGACTCCAATCATGAACAGGAAAAAAATCGTCAGCGTTTTGTAGCTTTTTATTGTTTTCATACGCGCCTCTAGTGAGCGATGGCGCCCTACTCATCGACACCCAAGCCCGTAGGAGCTGCCGCAGGCTGCGATCTTTTGATCGTTTAAAAGATCGCAGCCTGCGGCAGCTCCTACGGTGCAGGGCCGCGTTTGAGTGAGCGACTTGCACTCTAGATCGCTACAGGGGCGCTGCCCAATCACAAGATCCCATCGGTTAATAACCGCGCGTTATCAAGGCGTCTGGCGGGCTCCGCGCACGGCATCGGGGCCGCTCAACAGCGCGTCGATAAACGCTTGCATCGACCAGCTCGGCGGTTCGTTGCGCCGGGTGATGATGCCGTAATCAGCCAGCACCAGCGGAAACGGTAACGCCAGACGGGTCAGGCGCCCGGCCTGGATTTCCGGTTCGGCCATGGACTCGGCCAGCATCGCAACCACCGGGGCGGTTTGCAGCAGTTGCATGGTGGTTTGCAGCGACACGGTTTCGACGGTGTTTTCCGGGGTTTGCATGTTGGCTTCGATAAACGCCCGCTCCAGCCGCGCGCGCATCGGCGTGCCCGTCGGGTAGACCACCCAGGGCCAACTGCCGAGGTCGGTCAGCGGGGTTTCGCTGGCGCCCGCCAACGGGTGCTGGCTGCCCGTGACCAGACACAGCGGCTCGGGTGCCAACGGCTGAAAATCGAACAATTCACGGTGCCGGTCGAGGGTGAAGCGCGCCACCACCAGGTCCAGCTCCTTGTGTTCGAGCATGGTCAGCATGTTGGCGCTGGTGCCCTCCAGTACTTCGATCGTGAGCAAGGGCCATTGTTGTTTGACCTCGACAATCGCCGCGGGCACTGCCACCGCCGCGGCCGCGTAGATGGTGCCGACTTTCAAAAAGCCATGCCCGCCCTGGCGCAGGTGGTTGATCTGGACCACAAACTGCTGGGTGTCATTGAGGGCGATTTGGGCAAAGCGCGCCACGTGACTGCCAAGGTCCGTCAGCGACATACTGCGCGGCAAACGCTGGAACACATCAAAGCCCAATTGGTGCTCGATCTCGCGCAGCATCTTGCTTACGGCCGGCTGGCTGATGTTCATTTCCTGGGCCGTGGCGTGCATGTTTTGCGTGCGCGCCAGGGTGTCGATCAGCACCAAATGGCGGAACCGTAACCAGTTGCACAGTTGATTGAACGCGACATCCGCCATCCGATAACCTCCCGTTATTAAGGCTTGAGAATATCTCATTGGCGATTATCGCAGCGCAACATTAGTGTTGGCCCCATAAGAACAATGGATCAGCACTCATGAACCTCGCCAACAAACGCGTTTTGATTACCGCGGCGGCAAACGGTATTGGTCGCGCCTCGGTACTGGCCTTGCGCGATGCAGGCGCCACGGTCATCGCCACTGACTTGAACGTCGATGCCTTGCACGACATTCCCGGTATTCAGGCGTTATCGCTGGACGTCACGCAACCGGCAGCCATCGACGCCATTCGCCAGCAAGTCGGCACCCTCGACGTGCTGTTCAACTGCGCAGGCTACGTGCACAGCGGCGCGCTGCTGGAGTGCGACGACAGCGCCTGGCAATTCTCATTCGACCTCAACGTCACCGCCATGTACCGGATGATCCGTGCGTTCTTGCCGGGCATGCTGGAAAACGGTGGCGGCTCGATCATCAACATGGCCTCGGTGGCGTCCAGCGTGAAGGGCGTACCGAACCGTTTTGCCTACACCGCCAGCAAAGCGGCGGTGATTGGCTTGACCAAATCGGTGGCGACCGATTACATCAGTCAAGGCATTCGTTGTAACGCCATATGCCCAGGCACGGTAGATTCACCTTCGCTGCGCCAGCGCATTGCCGAACAGGCCCGTGAGCAAGGGCGTTCGGAGGCAGAGGTGTATCAAGCGTTCGTGGCTCGCCAGCCCATGGGCCGCATCGGCAGCGCCGAAGAAATCGCCCAGTTGGTGGTGTACCTGGCCAGCGATGCCAGCAGCTACACCACTGGCACCACGCAGATTATTGATGGCGGGATGAGCAACTAATTCCCACTGTAGGAGCGAGCTTGCCTCGCGAGCTTTTAAAAGATCAAAAGATCGCGAGGCAAGCTCGCTCCTACAGAAGGTCAGGTTTTTAATTCGATACAGGAGCTTTTATGAAACTGCTGCGCTACGGCGAAAAAGGTCAGGAAAAACCCGGTCTGCTGGATGCCCAAGGCAATATCCGTGATTTGTCGGCGCATATCGCCGATGTCGCAGGCAAGGCGCTGGAGCCTGCAAGCCTTAAAGCCCTGATTAAAATCGACCCGGCCAACCTGCCGCTGGTCAACGGCTCGCCACGTATCGGCGCTTGCGTCGGGCAGGTCGGCAAGTTCATTTGCATCGGCCTTAACTACGCCGACCACGCCGCTGAGTCCGGGCTGGCCGTGCCGTCGGAACCGGTGGTTTTCAACAAGTGGACCAGCGCCATTTGCGGCCCCAATGATGACGTCGAAATCCCTCGCGGCTCGGTCAAGACTGACTGGGAAGTTGAGCTGGGTGTAGTCATCGGCAAAGGCGGCCGTTACATCGACGAGAGCAACGCCCTGGACCACGTCGCCGGTTACTGCGTGATCAACGATGTGTCCGAGCGTGAATGGCAACTCGAACGCGGCGGCACCTGGGACAAAGGCAAGGGTTTTGACACGTTCGGCCCCATTGGTCCATGGCTGGTGACCCGTGACGAAATCCCCGACCCGCACCAACTCAAGCTGTGGCTTGAGGTCGACGGACAGCGCTACCAGAACGGCAATACCAACACCATGGTGTTCCAGATCCCGGCGCTGATTGCCTACCTGAGCCGCTGCATGTCGCTGCAACCGGGCGATGTGATTTCCACCGGCACGCCGCCGGGTGTGGGCCTTGGGGTCAAGCCTGTGCCGGTGTTCCTGCGCGCTGGCCAGCAGATGCGCCTGGGCATCGAAGGGCTTGGCGAACAGCAGCAACGCACGGTTCAAGCAGACTGATCCAGCGCCTCAAATAAATATAAGAAACAGGAGCAACACATGCGCATCCTCATCACTGGCGGTACCGGCTTTATCGGCAAGCAACTGGCTCAACGCCTGGCAGATTTGAACACCCTGACGCTGGAAGGCGAAGCACCGCGCACCATCGAACGCATCGTGCTGTTCGACGCCTTTGCCGGTGAAGACGTACCCAATGACCCGCGCATTGAGCTGGTGACCGGGGATGTTGCCGACCCTGAAGTGATCGCCCGTGTCACCGATGGCGTGGACCTGGTGTGGCACCTGGCGGCAGTGGTCAGCTCGGCCGCCGAGGCGGATTTTGACTTGGGCATGCAGGTGAATTTGCACGGCCTGATGCTGCTTCTCGAAACCCTGCGCAGGCAAGGCACCGCGCCGCGTCTGGTGTACGCCAGCGGCTTTGCGGTGTTCGGCGGCAAGCTGCCGGAGGTGGTGGACGACGACACCGTGCTCACCCCGCAATCGTCCTATGGCATGCAAAAAGCCGTCGGTGAATTGCTGGTGGCCGACTACGCCCGTAAAGGCTTTGTGGATGGCCGCGTGTTGCGCCTGCCGACCGTGGCGGTGCGCCCCGGCAAACCGAACAAAGCCGCGTCGACCTTTTTTAGCTCGATCATCCGCGAGCCGCTGGTGGGCCTGCCTGCCGTGTGCCCGGTGCGCCCTGACACCCGCGTGTACCTGACCTCGCCACGGCGCATTGTCGAGTCGATGTTGCTGGGCATGACCCTGTCGCCGCAGACCCTGGGCGGCGAGCGCATCATCCCGCTGCCGGGCGTGACCACCACCGTGGCCGACATGGTCGCGGCGCTGCAACGGGTGGCCGGTGATAAAGCCACGCAACTGATTCGCTGGGAGCCGGATGCAACCATCCAGCGTATTGTCGAAAGCTGGCCAAGCAAGGTAGAAGCTCCACGTGCCCGTGCACTGGGCTTTACCGCCGACCCGGACTTCGACGCCATCGTGCGTGCGCACATAGAAGATACTGCCGCACAATAACCTTCGTAGGAGCTGGCGCAGGCTGCGATCTTTTGATCTGTTGAAAGATCGCAGCCTGCGGCAGCTCCTACAAAAGACAATCAAGCCCGCGTTACTCACAACAATAAAAAACTGAGGCCGTGCGATATGACCACCACCCCGCTTCCGGATGTCACTGACATCGAGCAACAAACGATCAAGCGCGTCACCAAGCGCATGATCCCCTTTCTGATCCTGCTGTTTGTGGTCGCCTTTCTGGACCGCAACAACGTCGGTTTCGCCGCCCTGCGGATGAACGACGACATCGGTATCAGCCAGACCCTGTATGGCCTGGGTGCCGGTATTTTCTTCCTCGGTTACTTCATTTTCGAAGTGCCAAGCAACGTCTTGCTGCACCGCTACGGCGCCCGCGTGTGGATCGCCCGGATCATGGTGACCTGGGGCATCATCGCCGGGGCCATGGGCTTTTTGCAGACGCCGGTGCACTTTGTCTCACTGCGTTTTCTGCTGGGCATCGCTGAAGCCGGGTTCTTCCCGGGGGTGATTTACTTGCTGTCGCTGTGGTTCCCGAGCCGCTACCGGGCACGCATGATCGCCACCTTTTACCTCGGCGTACCCATCGCACAAGTGATCGGCGCGCCACTGTCGGTGGGCCTGATGGAAATGGGCGACGCACTGGGCTTCGTCGGCTGGCGCCTGATGTACATCGTCGAAGCCGTACCGGCGGTGATTCTCGGCGTGGTCTGCTACTTTTACCTCACCGACCATCCGCGTCAGGCCCACTGGCTGACCGATGCGCAGCGCAACTGGCTGATCAACACCCTGGAGCATGAAGAGCGCAACAAACCGCTGGTGGTGGGTATCCAACCGAGCAAATGGGAGATGATCCGTAAGGCGTTGTCCAGCCGTCAGGTATGGCTGCTGGCGCTGGTGTACTTCGGCATCACCTCGGGCTCCAACGCCATGAACTTCTTTATGCCGACCGTATTGGCCTCGTTCCGTGGCTCGTTCGGGCTGGAAATCGGTCTGATGCAAAACGGCCTGATCACCGCCATTCCTTACGCCTTGGCCGCTGTTGCCATGATCTGGTGGAGCCGTCGTTCGGACCGCCTGCAAGAACGTCACTGGCACGCCGGTGGTGCCGCCATGCTCGCAGCTGTGTCCATCGCCGTGGCGCTGTGGCTGAACCAGCCATGGATCATCGTGATCGGCTTCATCCTGCTGGCCATGGGCGTTTACAGCGCGATCAACGTGTTCTGGGCCGTGCCAGGGCAAGTGCTCACTGGCTTGGGCGCTGCCGCCGGTATTGGCCTGATCAACTCCATCGGTAACCTCAGCGGCTTTATCGGCCCTTACCTGACCGGTTACCTGTTCAACGTGACCGGCAGCTACACCCCGGGCTTCCTGGTGATTGCCGCACTGGTCGGCGCCGGTGGTCTGGGCATGGTGTTGATGCCACGTAACAAGGTGTCGCTGGGCAACGCAGCCGGCGCAACCTCTGCAACCGTAGGAGGCAAGGCATGAGCCTGCAAACCGTAGCGTTTATTGGCACCGGGATCATGGGCAAGCCCATGGCCCGCAACCTGTTGCACGCCGGCTACCCGGTACGGGCCTGGAACCGCTCGGCGGCCAAGGCCGAGGAATTGTCCGCCCAGGGCGCCGAGGTGTTTGCCACCCCGGCCGAGGCGGCCGAAGGCGCTCAGGTGCTGATCTGCATGCTCAGCGATGGCCCGACCTGTGACGAGGTGCTGTTTGGTGAAAAGGGCGCCGCCAAGGCCCTGGCGCCGGGCGCGCTGGTGGTGGTGATGAGTTCGATCCCGGTCGACACCGCCGTCGAACACGCCCGGCTGAGCGCCGAACTTGGCTTGCGCTACCTC
>NZ_WIVR01000081.1:0-18670 GCF_009600525.1 Pseudomonas sp. FSL R10-1350 | reverse complement strand
GCACCACACCGATTGCCAGCCGTGCGGCGCCAGCCCCGGCCGCGCATTCGCCTGCCCCCAAGCGCAAGCCTTACAAGTTGGTGGCCATTGGCACGTCAACCGGTGGTCCGGTGGCGTTGCAGCGGGTATTGACCCAGTTGCCGGGCAATTTCCCGGCGCCCATTGTGCTGGTGCAGCACATGCCGGCGGCGTTCACCAAAGCCTTTGCCGAGCGCCTGGACAAGCTGTGTCGCATCAGCGTCAAGGAAGCTGAAGACGGCGACACCCTGCGCCCTGGGCTGGCCTTGCTGGCGCCGGGTGGCAAACAAATGATGATCGACGGGCGCGGCACGGTACGTATTCTGCCGGGCGATGAGCGCCTTAACTACAAGCCCAGTGTCGACATCACCTTTGGCTCGGCGGCCAAAACCTACGGTGACAAAGTTTTGGCGGTGGTCTTGACCGGCATGGGCGCGGACGGCCGTGAAGGCGCACGCTTGCTCAAGCAGGGCGGCAGCCAGGTGTGGGCGCAAGACGAAGCCAGCTGTGTGATTTACGGCATGCCCATGGCCATCGTTAAGGCCAACCTCGCTGACGCGGTGTACAGCCTTGATGACATGGGCCGCCACTTGGTTGAGGCGTGTCACTGATGGACGTGCTCAGCCTGATCGGCATCATCATGGCCTTTGTCGCGATTATCGGCGGCAACTACCTCGAAGGCGGGCACTTGGGCGCGCTGGCCAATGGCCCGGCGGCACTCATCGTCTTGGGCGGCACCATTGGCGCCGCGCTGTTGCAGTCGCCCATGAGCGCCTTCAAGCGGGCGATCCAGACCGTGGGCTGGATTTTCTTTCCGCCGCAGATCGACATGGCGGGCGGCATCAACCGCGTCGTCAACTGGAGCCTTACGGCGCGCAAGGAAGGCTTGCTGGGCCTTGAAGGCATGGCCGATGCTGAGCCCGACAGCTACTCGCGCAAGGGCCTGCAACTGCTAGTGGACGGGGTAGAACCCGAAGCCATTCGCAGTGTGCTGGAGGTCGATTACATGACCCAGGAAACCCGCGACATTGAGGCCGCCAAAGTGTTTGAGTGCATGGGCGGTTATGCGCCGACCATCGGCATCATTGGTGCGGTGATGGGCTTGATCCATGTGATGGGCAACCTGGCCGACCCGACCCAGCTGGGCAGCGGTATTGCTGTTGCGTTTGTGGCGACCATTTATGGGGTGGCCAGCGCCAACCTGGTGTTGCTGCCCATTGCCAGCAAGCTCAAGGCCATTGCGTTGCGCCAGTCCTTGTACCGCGAGATGTTGCTTGAAGGCATCCTGTCGATTGCCGAGGGCGAGAACCCGCGGGCCATCGAACTCAAACTCCAAGGGTTTACGGGGTAACGATGAGCCGACGCCGCCGCGCTGCTGAAGAGCACGTCAATCATGAACGCTGGCTGGTGTCCTACGCAGACTTCATCACCTTGCTGTTTGCCTTTTTTGTGGTGATGTACTCGATCTCGTCGATTAACGAAGGCAAGTACAAAGTGATCTCGCAGGCGCTGGTGGGGGTGTTCAACGACACCGAGCGCAGCGTCAAGCCGATCCCGGTGGGCGAAGAGCGCCCGCTGACCACCAAGCCGGCCGAGCCGCTGATCAAAGACAGCGAAAACACTGACGCGGGGTTGGGCCAGGCCCAGGACGATCCGCTGAAAACCATCGCCAATGACATCACCCAGGCCTTTGGCGACTTGATTGCCTCACACCAGCTCACCGTGCGTGGTAACGAGCTGTGGGTTGAGATCGAGCTCAACTCCAGCCTGCTGTTTGGCAGTGGCGATGCGATGCCCAATGACCTGGCGTTCAGCATCATCGACAAGGTGGCGGCGATCCTCAAACCCTTCGATAACCCGATTCACGTCGAAGGCTTTACCGATAACCTGCCGATTCGTACTGCGCAATATCCCACCAACTGGGAACTGTCGTCAGCGCGCTCGGCGAGCATCGTGCGCATGCTGGCGATGCAAGGCGTAGACCCGGGGCGCATGGCGTCGGTGGGCTACGCCGAGTTTCAGCCGGTGGCCAATAACGCAACGCCTGAAGGGCGTGCGCTCAACCGTCGCGTGGTGCTGGTGGTGTCACGTAATCTGGAAGTGCGTCGCAGTTTGACCAGCAGCGGCGCCGCCAACGTCACGCCAGATGCCGCCTTGAAGCGTGCTGGCACACAAACTGCACCGCCACGATCAACGCCGCTGGTTCGAGGGAATGCCGTCAATTCCCCGTCACCGTCCCTATAAGTGCATGGCAATTCTCGGTCGGCACGCGTGCAACCGGGAGGAATAACTGAATGAGAGTCTGGACTGTAGCTAATCAAAAAGGTGGGGTCGGCAAGACCACCACCTCCATCGCCCTGGCGGGTTTGCTGGCTGAGGCGGGCAAGCGCGTGGTCGTGGTCGACCTCGACCCGCATGGCTCCATGACCAGTTATTTCGGTTATGACCCGGACGCCCTTGAGCACAGCAATTACGACCTGTTCTTGCACAAGGGGCAGGTGCCCGACGGCCTGACCGCGCAATTGCTGTTGCCCACCAGCAACGAGCAGATTGCCTTGTTGCCGGCCAGCACCGCGCTGGCCACGCTTGAGCGCCAATCGCCGGGCCAGAGTGGCCTGGGCCTGGTGATCGCCCGTGCCCTGGCGCAACTGTGGCAGGACTACGACTACGCGATCATCGACAGCCCGCCCTTGCTCGGCGTGCTGATGGTCAATGCATTGGCGGCCAGCCAGCAGTTGATCATCCCGGTGCAAACCGAGCACTTGGCCCTGATGGGCCTGGAGCGCATGGTCAATACGCTGGCGATGATCAATCGCTCGCGCAAACAGGCGTTGCCGTTCTGCATCGTGCCGACCCTGTTTGACCGCCGCACCCAGGCTTCCATGAGCACCTTGCGGGTACTGCGTGACTCACACCCCGAAACACTGTGGCAGGGCTTTATCCCGGTCGACACGCGTCTGCGTGACGCCAGCCGGGCAGGGCTCACGCCTTCGCAGTTCGACGGCAAAAGCCGGGGTGCGATTGCGTACCGCGCGTTGCTCAAACACATGTTGACCCAGCAACTCACACCGCAGCCGGTGTGAGCTGGGCGTGCATTCAAGTATCTGCATGGCGTGGCCGATAACCCTTAGAGGTCATGGTCGCGCCAAGGTTGAGTGAGGCACCTGATGAAGCAACCGGTCGCGCTGTCTACAAGCCCGCAAGTAGCCTTGCAGGCTTACCTGGACAACTTGCTGTTTGATGCAACCGAAGAGGCACTGCAAGCGCCGGAGCCTGTACTGACGGCCGAGCCCGAGGCGCTGGACGAATTCGCCGCTGCGGTGCTGGAAGAGCAAGTCCGTGATGCCCGCCTGACGCCCCCGGAGCCTGTGCAAGAACTGGCGGTGCCGGTGCCGTTGTCCGAGGTGTTGCCAAATGCCGACTTACTGGCGCCGCCGCTGCTCGACGTGCAGCGCCCGAACGCAACCGGCACCCGCTTGCCAGTGCAGGACGATGGTCGTCCGGCGTGGGCCAGCGAGCCGTTTGAATGCCTGCTGTTTGATGTCGCAGGGCTGACCCTGGCAGTGCCGCTGGTGTGCCTGGGGTCGATTTACGCGTTGCACAATCGCGAGTTGACCCCGCTGTTTGGTCAGCCTGACTGGTTTTTGGGGATTCTGCCGAGCCAGAGCGGCAAGCTTAACGTGCTCGACACGGCGCGCTGGGTGATGCCGGAGCGTTACCGCGACGATTTTCGTGAAGGGCTGCAATACGTTATTTCGGTTCAGGGCTATGAATGGGGGCTGGCGGTGCATCAGGTCAGCCGTTCATTGCGCCTGGACCCCAACCAGATCAAATGGCGTTCGCAGCGCGGGCAACGCCCGTGGTTGGCGGGCACCGTGATCGAACACATGTGCGCGTTGCTGGACGTGGCAGAACTTGCCGACTTGATCGCCAGCGGCGCGTCCCGCCATCAGGCAGACACTTAAACGACCGTGCTTGAGCGCGGTTAGACAACACACACCGTTAAGGTTTTTAGTCAGGGGTTTGGGGTATGCAGAACACAGCCGCAAAAGGTTCCGAGGATCCGATCCTGCAATGGGTCACTTTCAAGCTGGACAACGAGACCTACGGCATCAACGTCATGCAGGTGCAGGAAGTGCTGCGCTACACCGAAATTGCCCCGGTGCCGGGTGCGCCAGCCTACGTGCTGGGCATCATCAACCTGCGCGGCAACGTGGTGACCGTCATCGACACCCGCCAGCGTTTTGGTTTGTACAACGCTGATATCACCGACAACTCACGCATCGTCATCATCGAAGCCGACCGGCAAGTGGTGGGCATTCTGGTCGACAGCGTGGCGGAAGTGGTGTATCTGCGTCAGTCTGAAATCGAAACGGCGCCGAACGTGGGCAACGACGAGTCGGCCAAGTTCATTCAAGGCGTGTGCAACAAGAACGGCGAGTTGCTGATTCTGGTTGAGCTGGACAAAATGATGAGCGAAGAAGAGTGGTCAGACCTGGAGAACATCTGATTGATCCTTGAGGTGGCGGTAATCGTGCTGGCCCTGCTGTGGGCCGCGAGCCTGTGTGCGTTTGTGCTCTACGTGCGCAAACAGCGCGTGGCCGCCGTGCAGCAGGCCGAGGCCGACGCCCGCCGCGACCGCCGCCTCAAGGAACTCAGCCGCCACCTGGACACCTACCAGAACGGCAACGTGCAAATGGGCGAAGAACTGCACGAAATGCGCTCGGTGGTGGCCCCCTTGCCAGAAAAACTCACCCGCCTTGAACAACGCGACCCTACCAGCCTGTCCTTCGACCAGGCCGCGCGTCTGGTCGGCATGGGCGCCAGCGTCGACGAACTGACCCAGTCCTGCGGCCTGACCCAGGCCGAGGCCGAGTTGATGAGCAAGATGCACAAGGGTTGAGCCCCGTTTTCGGGAACTCAACACAACCCCTGCACAAACTCCAGAAACGCCCGCACTTTAGCCGCCGGTAAATGCCGCGACGGGTAGAACGCGTACAGCGGAAAACGCTCATCGGGCCAATCCGGGAACACGTCCACCAGTCGCCCGTCCTTGAGCGCGGGCGCCAGCCCCAGATCGAGCATTTGCGCCACCGCGTGGCCGTGCTCGCACACGCTGTACAAGGTGCTAGCGTCATTGATGATCAACCGGCCATTGGTGGGCACGATGAGTATGTGCCCGTCGCGATGAAACTCCCACGCAAACGGCCGCCCGGTCTGTGTGTCGCGAAAGTCGATGCACACGTGCTGGCCGTGTTCAAGGTCCTGCGGCCTGGCAGGGCGCCCGTAACGCTGGAAATACGCGGGTGCGGCAACGGTCAGTACGCGTACTTCCATCAGCTTGCGCGCCACCAGCGAAGACGACTGCGGGTGGCCAAAGCGAATGGCCAGATCAAAGCCGTCAGCCACCAGATCGCCCAGTTGGTCTTTGGTGTGCAAGTCCAGCTGCAATTGCGGGTGGCGACGCATGAACTCGCCCAATACCGGGCCCAGTACCAGCCTTGAGAAATACGGGTCGATATTGACCCGCAAGCGCCCGCGTACAGTCAGCGCGCTGTCTGCCGCCGAGTTGGCCGCGTCTTCAAGCCCGGCCAGCAACGGGGCAACTTCCTGATAAAAGCGCCGCCCTTCATCGGTCAATTGCACCGAGCGCGTGGTGCGATCGAACAGGCGAATGCCCAAGCGTTTTTCCAACCGCGAAATCGCCCGGCTTACCCCCGAAGGCGTGATGTCCAGCCGATCGGCGGCCTTGGCAAAACTGCCGCTGTCGACCACTGCGCTCAACACGCCCATGCCGCTGGCCAAACCCGGGTCAAAGCTCATTGGTGATTACCTGTCACGTATGCAATGACACTGATGCTATCGAAGAATCAGGTGTCTGCGCCGGATAATTTCTGCCAACACAACAGCCGTTGTTTGAGTTGAGGAGAGAGGCATATGTACGCAGTCACAGGCATTACCGGGAAAGTGGGTGGCGCTGTCGCGCGGGCATTGCTCGGTGCCGGGCAGCCAGTGCGAGCGGTGGTGCGCAGTGCCGAGAAAGGGCTGCCTTGGGCGCAACTGGGGTGTGAGGTGGCGCTGGCAGAAGTCGACGATGCCCAGGCCATGGCGCAGGCGTTTAGCGGTGTCGACGGTGTGTTCATCATGTTGCCGTCTAACTTCGATCCTTCGCCGGGGTTCCCTGAGGCGCGGGTGTTGGTCGACAACATTCGCCAGGCCCTGCAATGCGCGCGGCCGGGCAAGGTGGTTTGCCTGTCAACCATCGGCGCTCAGGCCACACAACCCAACCTGCTGAACCAGTTGCAACTGCTTGAACAGGCCTTGGGGTCATTGGCCCTGCCCGTGACGTTTCTACGCCCCGGCTGGTTTATGGAAAATGCCTTGTGGGATGTTGCCCCGGCGATTGAGAGCGGGGTGATCCCGAGCTTTTTGCAGCCACTGGACAAGCCGGTGCCCATGATTGCCACGGCAGACGTGGGGCGGGTGGCTGCCGAGTTGTTGCAGGAGACTTGGCAAGGGCAGCGCATTGTTGAATTGGAAGGCGCGCAGCGTATTACCCCTGACCAGATTGCCGAGACCTTCGCCCGCTTGCTCGACAAACCGGTGAGCATGCAGGTCGTGCCGCGGGATCGCTGGCAGGCGCTGTTTATCGAGCAGGGCATGCGCAACCCGTTGCCGCGCATGCAGATGATCGATGGCTTCAACGAAGGCTGGATCGAATTTGCCGGCACGCCGCGTAAAGGGCAGGTTGAGCTTGAAACGGTGTTGAAGGGGCTCTTGTTGTAGGAGCTGCCGCAGGCTGCGATCTTTTAAAAGATCAAAAGATCGCGAGGCAAGCTCGCTCCTACAGGGGAGGGGTGTAGATCGTAATTTACGGCCGCAACAACGCGCTGCTCAGCGCTGCAACCATCCGTGGTTTGGCGCTGTGTGCGTGGCTGATCAGGACGATCTCGCGGTGGTAACGCTCGTCGCCCACGGGCTCTGCCACGCAACCGCTGGCCCAGCGTTCAAAGCCGGACCAACGGGGCACCAGGCTCACGCCCAACCCTTCAGCGGTCAGCAGGGCGATGGTTTCCAGGGCGTCCAGTTCCAGCACGGCGGTGGGTAGAACGCCGTGGTCTTGCAGGTACTGCGACGCATGCCGGGCGCCCCAGGCGTCGGGGTCGTATTGAATGTAGGGCTGGCTCTGCAAGCGCTGGTTGACGCTCTCGGGCGAGGTTTCACGGGCGATAAACACCAAGGGTTCCCGGCGCAGCAACTGCGCATTAAACCGCTTGGCCAGATCAAAGGGCGGTGCTACCACGATGACGGCATCCAGCTCATTGGCTTCCAGTGCCTGAAACAGCGAACGCGAGGTGCCCGGCACAATGATCGGCTTTAGCTGCGGGCTTGAGCCGGTCAAGGTGCGCAGGGCGGCTGGCAGGATGCCCGTAAGCGCGGTTGAAATCGCGCCGATACGCAACGGGCCGGTCAGCCCCTCAGCGTCGGCATCGCCGGCCAGCAGCGATATTTCATGGGTGATGCGCCGTGCTCTGGGCAATAAGTCCAGGCACGCTGCGCTGGGCTTGGCCTCATGCCCGACGCGCAGCAACAACTCCAGCCCCAGTTGGCGTTCCAGCGCGACGATGCGCTGGCTGATCGCGGCCGCGGTCAATCCCTCAAGGCGTGCAGCCTTGGCAATGGACCCGCATTCCACCACTGCGATCAGGCTTTTCAGGTAGCGCGTATCCATAAGAATTAATTTCGTTCTGGGAAAAAATAACAGGTTATCTCTTTTGAGTATGACGCGGCATGATTTCTGCCCTGGTCATGTGGCCGCATCCGGCTCAAGGAGCTTGCTGTGAAATCGCTATTTCATTTCGCTTACCACGTTCACGATCTGGCCGCTGCGCGTGGGTTCTATTGCGGGGTTTTGGGCTGCATCGAGGGGCGCAGCACTGAGACCTGGCTGGACATCAGCTTTTTCGGCCATCAATTGTCATTGCATCTGGGCGAGCCGTTTGCCGTCACTAATACCGGCAAAGTGGGCGAGCATTGGGTGCCCATGCCGCATTTCGGGGTGGTGCTGGAAATGCCGGACTGGCTGGCGTTGAAAGCGCGGCTGGAGGATCGCCGCGTCGACTTTGTGATGGTGCCTACCCGACGCTTTGTGGGAACACCGGGTGAACAGGCGACGATGTTTTTCCTTGATCCGTCGGGCAATCCCATTGAGATCAAAGGATTCACCGATTGGGCGTCGGTATACGCCCTTTAACACCCATAAAGCCAAGAGGTGAGTACCACCATGAGCCTTCTAGACACCGCCGATGCCGGGATGATTGCCGAGCAGGTGCGCACTGCGCGTATCAGCCCCGCCGAAGTCGCTGAGCATTTTTTGGCGCACACCCATGCGCGCGAAGCTGACATCCAGGCCTTTGTTTCGCTGGACCCCGCCGCGCTGCGCACGCAAGTGGCGCAGTTGAAAGGGCCTGCACTCAACGGTTTGCTCGCGGGTGTGCCGGTGGGCGTCAAGGACATCATTGATACCCACGATCATCCCACGTGTTTTTACTCTCCGATCTATCAAGGCAACCAACCCTCGCGCGATGCCCATGTGGTGACGCTGCTGCGCCAGGCGGGCGCGCTGATCATGGGCAAGACCCATACCACCGAGTTTGCTTATATGCAGACCGGGCCGACGCGTAACCCCCATGACCTGAACAGAACACCCGGCAGTTCCAGCGCCGGTTCTGCTGCGGGCATGGCGGCCGGGTTTTTTCCTCTGGCGCTGGGCACGCAGACCGCGGGTTCGTTGCTCAAGCCTGCGTCGTACTGTGGCTTATATGCGTTCAAACCGTCCTGGGGGCTGGTCCCTCTGGAGGGGATCAAGCCGCTGGCGCCGAGCTTTGACACGCTGGGTTGGTATGGGCGCTCGGTGGGGGATCTGGCTTTGGTCGCGCAGGTGCTGATTCCGGGGCTGACCAGCAGCCCGCGGGTGAGTGGGCGCAGAGCGTTTGGATTTTGCCGAACGGCACGTTGGGGCGACATTGATCAGCCGGTGGCCGACGCGTTGCTGGCGTCACTCGACGTGCTCCGCGCGGCGGGGCACACAGTGACGCAGGTCGAGTTGCCGGTGGCTTTTGCCGGGGTGTTTGACGACCATCTGTTGATCAACGATTGCGAGGGTGCCCGCTCGCTGGCCAAAGAATGGCACGCCAGCCCCGAGTTACTCAGCCCGCAGGTGGTGGCCATGATCGAGCGGGCCCAACAGACCACGTGGCAGCAGGAAACCGCCGCCAAGGCCCGCCTGGCCGCGCTGGCCCCAGTCCTCAAAGCGCTGTTCGCCCCCTATGACGCCATGCTCGGGGCCAGTTGCGGCATGGTCGCGCCCTTGGGGCTGGAGGCCACAGGGCCGTCTGACTTCTGCAAGTTCTGGATGGCATTTGGCTTGCCGCAGATCAACCTCCCGCTGCCCAGAGCGCCGGGTGAGCTGCCCGTCGGGCTGCAAGTGGTGGGGGATTTTCGCAGCGACAGCCAACTGCTGGACGCGGCGCAGCACGTCGACAGTGCACTCAACGGTGGGGTTACGTTGGCGTGATGTCGCGCTCCATCGGCCCTGCATCCGGGTCAAATCCCTGTGGGTATTTGCCTTTTAGCTGCCAGGCAAAGGCAATGATTTCAGCCAGGGTTCGGTACAGCTCCTGGGGGATGCTGTCGCCCAGCTCCATGCGCGCCAATAATCTGACCAGCTCAGCATTCTCATAAATAGGCACTTCGTACTCGCGGGCCAGTGCGAGGATGGCTTCGGCCAGTGCGTCGTCGCCTTTGGCGGTCAGGGTGGGCGCCTGTTTGCCGTCGTACTTGAGGGCAATCGCCTGACGCGGTTCGGGGGGTGTGCTCATGCGGTTTCGTCGACCCAGCGTTGTTCAAGGGGAGTATGGCCATGGGCGGGCGGGGTGCCCTGATGGCAATCGAGATCGGTCACGCTCAGCCCCGCGTCCTTCAGGCGCTGGCGCAGCACGCCCAGTTGGCTGGCGATCAGTTCGGCGGTGGCGCTGTGTTGCGCCCATAACTGGCCAGACAGGTTGCCGCGCAGCAATTGTGCCTGCACATGCAGCGGGCCCAGCGGCGCGAGGTCAAAGGCCAGTTCGACGCGCCACAGTTGATCTTTGCTTTCGCGTTGTTCGCGTTTGTCTTCAGGCCCTTGCTCGGGCGAATCTTCACGCTGGAACTTGACCTGCAACGGCACGATGTCGTGGGCGTTGCGCAGGGGGATTTCCAGTTGCCAGGTGGTCAGCAGGCTACCGTCGGCGGTGCGCCCGCTTTGTTCCAGACTCGACAATTGATGGCTTTGCAGGCGCGAAATGGCTGCGGCGGCGAGCTTGAGCAGGTTTTCCAGGCTGTCTTCGCCTTCGCCCCGTTGCAGCAGGCGCGGCGGCAGTGGAAAACCGCCTGGCTGCGGTTTGGCGCTGACTTGCCCAAGCATGCCCAACGCATTGCGCACAAACGTCGGCAGGGCTTGCGCCTGGGTGCTGGCGGCGACACCGGGGTTGAAAGTGGGGTTGGCCGGCACGCCGGGCACCATTTGCGCAATCAGCCGCAACAAGGTGGCTTTCATGTCGGGGGCGAGGTTTTGTAACTGGCCACCGAGCAGCTTGGCTTCGAGAAACGCGCCGCTGTTGAGCAGGGCATTACTGAGTGTGGCGGGGTTGCTCAGTTGTTGTGGTGTAGGCAAACCGCTCAGCAACTTGTCGATAGAGGCGCGCAAAGCGTCGGGCATGCTCTCGCTGGCTGGAAGCTTCTGCAGGGCGTTCAACAAGCCGTCGAGCGAGCCCTGACGGCTTTGCTGGGCGGCGAGTTGCTGGGTAATTGCCAGTTGGTCTTGCCGGCCGCTCAGGGTCACGAAGTTCAGGCTCTGGCTGCCTTGTACTTGCGCGGTCAGCAAGCTGTCGACGCGCAAAGGTCGCGGGCTGTCGACGGTCAGGGTGCTGCCGCTCAAGGCGCTGTTAAGCAAGGTCACCAATGAGCGATACACGGCCGGTTGCCCGGCGGCTTGCGCCAACACTTGGGTGCTCAGCACTTTGCCTTGTACTAACGTGCCCACCGGCAGTTGCTGCGGATCAAGGCGGGTGAGGGCGCTGGCATTGCTGCTCAGGGCTTGTTGCAGGCTGACCGCCAGGCTGGCGGGCGAAGGTTGTGTCACCGACAGCAGCGTGCCCAGAGGCAACGGCTGGTTGCTGCTGACCTGCACGTTGGTTTGGCGGCCGCTGTCCAGGGTCAGTTTGAGCAGCAGTTGAAACACCGCATCGCCCTGTTTAAGCGACAGCACCTGCGCCTGGGCGCTTTGCCCCGGACTGATCAAACCCTCGAGCGGTTGCAGCAACTTGAGCACTTCACCGCCTGCTGCACCAGGGCGTACGGGATTGGACGCAGCAGGTGGGATGGGTGGAATATTCATGTCGCTTTTCATTGTTACAACCTTATGAATATGCCCTCTTTAGAGTAGGACATGGCATGTATAATGCTGCCCCATCGTTTAAGGTGCCTAAAAACAACACAATTCTTTGATCCAGCTCTCTTAAACAGGCCGCAAATGTATCTATCCTGCATCACTTTAACGGCCACGCCCGGGCCGACTTGAACCGTGAAGGCCTCAACGACGTGACCAGCCCTCTTTTAGAAACCGTATCGCTGACCTGTGAGCGTGACGGGCGCCTGTTATTTGAAAATCTCGAATTGCGACTCAGCCCCTGCGACATGCTACAGATCAGCGGCCCCAACGGCAGCGGCAAGACCAGCCTGTTGCGTTTGTTGGCGGGCCTGATGCAACCCACCGAGGGCGAGATTCGGCTGAGCGGGCAACGGTTGAGCGAGCAGCGTGCAGAACTGGCCAGCAACCTGCTGTGGATCGGCCATGCAGCCGGGATCAAAGATTTGCTGAGCGCCGAAGAAAACCTGCGTTGGCTGTGCGCCCTGCATCGTCCGGCGAGCCGTGAGGCAATTTGGGCAGCATTGGCCGCCGTGGGTTTGCAGGGTTTTGAAGACGTGCCGTGCCACACCTTGTCGGCCGGGCAGCAGCGGCGCGTTGCGTTGGCCCGGTTGCATCTGGACAGCCCGGCGCTGTGGATTCTCGACGAGCCGTTTACCGCGCTCGATAAACAAGGCGTTGCGGCCCTTGAAGAGCACTTGGCCAGCCACTGTGAGCGGGGCGGCATGGTGGTGTTGACCACGCACCATACCTTGACCCGCACACCTGCCGGTTATCGCGACATCGATCTGGGGCAGTACGCCGTATGAGTGTGTTTGCATCGTTATTGGCTCGTGAAGCGCGTTTGCTTTTTCGGCGCCCGGCCGAGTTGGCCAACCCGCTGGTGTTCTTCGCAATTGTGATCGCGATGTTCCCGCTGGCGGTTGGCCCGGAGTCTCAATTGTTGCAAACCTTGTCTCCCGGACTGCTCTGGGTGGCAGCGCTATTATCGGTTTTACTCTCGCTGGACGGGCTGTTTCGCAGTGATTTCGAAGACGGTTCACTGGAACAGTGGGTCCTTTCGCCGCACCCTCTGGCGCTACTGGTGTTGGCCAAGGTGCTGGCACACTGGGCGTTTTCCGGGCTGGCACTGGTGATTTTGTCACCGTTGCTGGCGCTGATGCTGGGATTGCCGGTGGCCTGTTTGCCGGTGCTGTTGTTGTCGTTGTTGCTCGGAACGCCCGTGCTGAGCTTGCTCGGCGCGGTGGGCGCCGCGCTGACCGTGGGGCTTAAACGCGGCGGCTTGCTGCTGGCGTTGCTGATTTTGCCCTTGTATATCCCGGTGCTGATTCTGGGCAGCGGGGCTTTGCAAGCAGCTTTGCAAGGCATGCCTGCGACCGGTTATCTGCTCTGGCTTGCCAGCCTGACCGTGCTGGCCGTCACCCTTACACCTTTTGCAATAGCGGCCGGCCTGAAGATCAGTGTCGGCGAATAAATAATGAGGTCTGGCCCTGCAAAGGCCAGTAAAGACCCGCGCGTTGATGAGGCCGTGCACAGGCCGCGTCAAAGCACCGTGATGGAAACAGCGTGATGAACTGGACTTGGTTTCACAAACTCGGCTCACCCAAATGGTTCTATGCCATCAGTGGACGTTTACTGCCCTGGCTGAGCATTGCCGCCGTGCTGCTGATGGTCGTCGGCGTGATCTGGGGCCTGGCTTTTGCGCCACCGGACTACCAGCAGGGTAATAGTTTCAGGATCATTTACATCCATGTTCCGGCTGCCATGCTGGCGCAGTCCTGCTACGTGATGCTGGCGGTGTGCGGGGTGGTGGGGCTGGTCTGGAAGATGAAAATCGCTGACGTCGCGCTGCAATGCGCCGCCCCCATCGGCGCGTGGATGACTGCCGTGGCGCTGGTGACCGGGGCCATCTGGGGCAAACCGACCTGGGGCTCGTGGTGGGTCTGGGATGCGCGTCTGACCTCGATGCTGATTCTGCTGTTTCTGTACTTCGGCCTGATTGCCCTGGGCAACGCCATTACCAATCGCGACAGCGCGGCCAAGGCCTGCGCGGTGCTGGCGATTGTGGGCGTGATCAACATCCCGATCATCAAATACTCGGTGGAGTGGTGGAACACCCTGCACCAGGGCGCCACCTTTACCCTCACTGAAAAACCGGCGATGCCGGTGGAAATGTGGCTGCCGTTGCTGCTCACCGTGCTGGGTTTTTATTGTTTTTTTGGCGCGGTGCTGTTGCTGCGCATGCGCCTTGAAGTGCTCAAGCGCGAAGCGCGCAGCAGTTGGGCCAAGGCTGAAGTGTTAAAAGCGCTGGAGGGTACGCGATGAGTTTTGCTTCTTTCAGCGACTTTGTCGCCATGGGCCAGCATGGCCTGTATGTGTGGTCGGCCTATGGCATTTGCCTGGCGGTGCTGGCGCTTAACGTTGCGCTGCCGCTGACGGCGCGTCGGCGTTATCTGCAACAAGAGGCGCGTCGTTTGCGCCGGGAGAATTCGAAGTGAATCCGCAGCGCAAGAAACGTTTGATCATCATTTTGGCGATTCTGGTAGGCATCGGCGCGGCCGTTGCCCTGGCCCTGAGCGCGCTGCAGCAAAACATCAACCTGTTTTACACGCCGACCCAGATCGCCAATGGCGAAGCGCCATTGGACACGCGGATCCGCGCGGGCGGCATGGTTGAAAACGGTTCGCTGAAACGCTCTGGCGACTCGCTGGACGTCGAATTTGTGGTCACCGACTTCAACAAGGGCGTGACCATTCAATACCGTGGCATCTTGCCGGACCTGTTCCGTGAAGGGCAGGGCATCGTTGCGTTGGGCAAGCTCAACGCCCAGGGTGTGGTGGTGGCCGACGAAGTGCTGGCCAAGCATGACGAGAAGTACATGCCGCCCGAGGTGACCAAGGCGCTGAAGGAGAGCGGCCAATCCGCCCCGGCACCGGCTAACGAGGTTAAGTGATGATGTCTGGACTGTTTATTCCTGAATTGGGCCACCTGGCTATGATTCTGGCGCTGTGCTTTGCCATCGTGCAGGCCATCGTCCCGCTGCTCGGCGCCTGGCGTGGCGACAAACTGTGGATGGGCTTGGCCCAGCCTGCGGCCTGGGGGCAATTCGCCTTTATGCTGTTTGCCTTCGGTTGCCTGACCTACGCCTTTATGGCGGACGATTTCTCGGTCCGCTACGTGGCCAGCAACTCCAACAGCGCCTTGCCGTGGTACTACAAATTCAGCGCCGTGTGGGGCGCCCACGAAGGCTCTCTGCTGCTCTGGGCGCTGATTCTGAGCGGCTGGACATTCGCCGTGTCGGTGTTCTCGCGCCAGTTACCGCAAGTGATGCTGGCCCGCGTGCTGTCGATCATGGGCATGATCAGCGTCGGCTTTTTGCTGTTTCTGATCCTCACTTCCAACCCGTTCGCACGCCTGCTGCCGCAAATGCCTGCCAATGGCAACGACCTTAACCCGCTGCTGCAAGACATCGGTCTGATCGTGCATCCGCCGATGTTGTACATGGGGTATGTCGGTTTCTCGGTGGCCTTTGCCTTTGCCATTGCGGCCTTGCTCGGTGGTCGACTGGACGCCGCATGGGCGCGCTGGTCGCGGCCGTGGACCATTGTCGCGTGGGCCTTTCTGGGGATCGGCATCACCCTGGGTTCGTGGTGGGCGTATTACGAGCTTGGCTGGGGCGGCTGGTGGTTCTGGGACCCGGTTGAAAACGCCTCTTTCATGCCATGGCTGGTCGGCACGGCGCTGATTCACTCGCTGGCAGTGACCGAAAAACGTGGCGTGTTCAAAAGCTGGACCGTGCTGCTGGCCATTGCTGCGTTTTCGTTGAGCTTGCTCGGGACCTTCCTCGTGCGTTCAGGGGTGCTGACGTCGGTGCATGCGTTTGCGGCCGACCCGGAGCGCGGCGTGTTTATCCTGATCTTCCTGCTGTTTGTGGTGGGCGGCTCGCTGACGTTGTTTGCGCTGCGTGCGCCGGTGGTGAAAAGCCATGTCGGTTTTAATCTGTGGTCCCGTGAGACGCTGCTGCTGGGCAACAACCTGATTCTGGTGGTGGCCGCGTCGATGATTCTGCTCGGCACCTTGTACCCGCTGATTGTCGACGCGGTGAGCGGGGCGAAAATGTCGGTCGGCCCGCCGTACTTCAATGCGCTGTTTATCCCGTTGATGGCCTTGCTGATGGTGGTCATGGCGGTGGGTGTACTGGTGCGCTGGAAAGACACCCCGGTCAAATGGCTGCTGGGTATGTTGACCCCGGTGTTGCTGGGCAGCGCGGCGCTGTCGGTGATTGCCGGTGTGGCCTATGGCGATTTTAACTGGGCGGTGATCGCGACCTTTATGCTGGCGGCCTGGGTGTTGCTGGCCGGGGTGCGCGATATCGGTGACAAAACCCGTCACAAGGGCCTGGTCAAAGGCCTGCGCAGCCTGACCCGCAGTTATTGGGGCATGCAGATCGCGCACTTGGGTATCGCGGTGTGCGCGCTGGGTGTGGTGCTGTCGAGCCAAAACAGTGCCGAACGCGATCTGCGTCTGGCGCCGGGTGAGTCGATGGAGTTGGCCGGTTACCAGTTCATTTTTGACGGTGCCAAACATTTTGAAGGGCCGAACTTCACCTCGGACAAAGGCACCGTGCGGGTGATCCGCAATGGCAAGCAAGTCAGCGTGCTGCACCCGGAAAAACGTTTGTACACAGTACAAAGTTCGATGATGACTGAAGCCGGTATCGACGCCGGTTTTACCCGCGACCTGTACGTGGCGCTGGGTGAATCTCTGGGCGATGGCGCCTGGGCGGTGCGGGTCCACGTTAAACCGTTTGTGCGCTGGATCTGGCTGGGCGGTTTGCTCACCGGCTTTGGCGGTTTGCTGGCGGCGCTGGACCGACGTTATCGAGTCAAGGTTAAAACCCGCGTGCGCGACGCGCTGGGCATGAAAGGAGAAACAGCATGAGACGCTGGCTAATGCTGGCCCCGCTGGCGGTGTTTTTGGGCATGGCGTGGTTTCTGTACAAAGGCTTGTACCTGGACCCGACCGAGCTACCGTCGACCCTGATCGACAAGCCGTTCCCGGCGTTCAGCCTGCCAGCGGTCGAGGGCGACAAAACCCTGACCGAAGCCGACCTCAAGGGCAAACCGGCGCTGGTTAACGTCTGGGCCACCTGGTGCATCTCGTGCAAGGTCGAGCACCCGGTGCTGACCAAACTGGCCGAGCAGGGCGTGGTGATCTATGGCGTCAACTACAAGGACGTCAATGAGGACGCGAAAAAGTGGCTCAAGGAATTCCACAACCCGTACCAGTTGGACATCAACGATGAAGCCGGTTCGCTGGGCTTGAACCTGGGTGTGTACGGCGCCCCGGAAACCTTCCTGATCGACAGCCAGGGCATCATCCGCCACAAGTTTGTCGGCGTGATCGACGAGCGCGTGTGGCGCGAACAACTGGCTGGCAAGTATCAGGCGCTGGTTGATGAGGCCAAGCCATGAAGCGCTGGTTAGCAGCGCTGGTGTGCGGGCTGGCCTTGACCGGCATCGCCCATGCGGCCATCGACACTTATGAGTTTGCCAATGACGCTGAGCGCGCGCGTTTTCGCGAGTTGACCCAGGAGCTGCGTTGCCCCAAGTGCCAGAACCAGGACCTTGCCGACTCCAACGCGCCAATTGCCACCGACCTGCGCCGCGAGATCTTCCGCATGCTGGGCGAGGGCAAGGACAACCAGCAGATCATCGACTTTATGGTCGACCGTTACGGCGACTTCGTGCGCTACAAACCGGCCTTGACCAGCAAGACCGTGGTGCTGTGGTTCGGCCCGCTGGCCTTGTTGGTGGGCGGGGTGGTGGTGATCGGGGTGATTGTCGGGCGTCGCCGTCGTACAGCGCGGGCCGAAGATTCTGACACTCTTTCTGCCGAGGAGCGTCAGCGCCTCGATACCTTGCTGGATAAAAACAAAGATGATTGATTTCTGGCTTGCAGCGGGCTTGCTGCTACTCATCGCCCTGAGTTTTTTGCTGATCCCGGTGCTGCGTGGTCGCCGTGCCCAGCGTGAAGAAGACCGCACCGCCCTCAACGTGGCGCTGTACCAAGAGCGCGTGGCGCAATTGCAGGCTCAGCGCGAAGAGGGCGTGCTGACCGAACAACAACTGCAAAGCGGTCGCGACGAAGCCGCGCGTGAGTTGCTGGCGGACACCGAAGGCGTGGCGCCGGGGCGCAGTTCCAGCTTGGGCAAGGTAGTGCCCATACTGGCGGCGTTGATGGTGCCGGTGCTGGGTGTGGGCCTGTACCTGCACTTTGGTGCCAGCGACAAGGTTGAACTGACCCAAGAGTTCGCCACGCCACCGCAATCGCTAGAGCAAATGATCTCGCGTCTTGAGCGGGCCGCCGCTGCCCAGCCGGACTCGGCCGAGAGCTGGTACTTCCTGGGGCGTGCCTACATGGCACAAAATCGTTCGGCAGAGGCCGCCAAGGTGTTTGAACGCGCCGTGGCGCTGGCCGGGCGCCAGCCCGAGCTGTTGGGCCAATGGGCGCAGGCGCAGTACTTTGCTGACGATAAAAAGTGGAGCGACAAGACCCAGGCCCTGACCGACGAAGCCTTGAAAGCCGACCCCAACGAAGTCACCAGCCTGGGCCTGCTCGGCATTGCGGCATTTGAGGGCCAGCGTTATCAGGAGGCCATCAACTACTGGCAGCGGCTGCTCAATGAACTGCCTATAGGTGACCCGTCCCGCGAGGCGCTGGAAGGCGGCATTGAACGTGCCCGCGGGCAATTGCTTGCCAGTGGCGGCAAGGTTGAGAGCGCTCCTTTGCCTGCGGCGCAGGCGTCGATCAAGGTCAGCGTCGATTTGGCTGATGCTGTTAAAGCCAGTGTGTTGCCGGGCGACAGCGTGTTCATCTTCGCCCGCGCCGTGTCGGGCCCACCGGCCCCGTTGGCGGTCAAACGCGTGACCGTCGCGGACCTGCCGATCACCGTGGAACTGAGCGATGCCGACGCAATGATGCCGCAGTTGAAACTGTCCAACTTTCCTGAAGTCCAACTGGTTGCGCGCATCTCCCGTGCGGGCCAGCCCACCGCTGGCGAATGGGTAGGGCGCGGCAAACCGCTGCGCAACAGCACCCAGACGTTGCAACAGCTGACAATCGACAGCCCGGATAAATAAATTTATCAGGGCTTAATCTGTGGGAGCGGGCTTGCTCGCGATG
>NZ_WIVR01000080.1:0-19306 GCF_009600525.1 Pseudomonas sp. FSL R10-1350 | reverse complement strand
TGAACGCAGAATTCGCGTGTTTGATGAGGCTCGGTCAGGCGCTGGGTACACGCGCCCCAGTGGCGATCCTTGAACAATTGCTGGAGGATCTGCGGCACGCTGCGCTGCTGGAGAATCCGCCAGTCCGATTGCAGGTTGGCGCGGGCCAGCTCGGGCTCAATGCGGGCGCGATACCAGGTGCGACGAAAGCCGGTTTTACCTTGCTCGAACTGGCTGATCAGGCCATGCACGTACCGCACTGGCTGGCCATTTTGGAAGAGGGTCAGCGTGGCGGGTTTGTCCAGCAGGGTGGCGAAGTCGGCATTGGCGGACTCACTGATCAATTCAACGTTTAAACAGAAAAGTTCAGAGATACCTTCGCTCAGTTCAAATGACACCACATCAAAGGCAATGTCGGCTGTTGAACTGAATGTAAACCGCACATCCTGTGGACGGGACATAGTTGCTCCTGAGTGCGTGCACAGGGGGCAGAGTTAAGTTGCTCTGTGCGCAGATTGCGGTTTATAGGCAATGGCTTAGATTGAATGTCATGAACTTTAAAGATGACTTTTGAGTTCGTCCTCTTCCGTATTCCTTATATTGCGTAGGAAGATTCCGTAATTAAGTTATTCGCGGGAATTGTTCGGGCGCGGTAATCATGTGAAGGCAGCAAATTTTGGGGCGGGCGTGAGCGAATTAGCTCGCCAGAAGAGCAGGGGCTGCTGTTGGCTGAGCAATTTTTGCAGTGCCTGATCATCTTTGGTGTTGCACACTGTAACGGCCCAGGTTTCCAGTCGGAACGTGCTGAGCAAGGATGTGGCCGATGAGGTGAAACCATATCGAGCCGGGCATGGAATAGATAAAACCTCCCCAATTAAAGGAAAGATCTGACAGATCTCTAGCAGAACTGGCCGATACAGTCCGCGCTCTTCAAATAAGTTGGCCAGCATCAATCGGCGCGGACGGTCTTAATCAGGGAAAATACTACATGCGCCTTATTCGTCGACAAGATCGCGAACGACTTGGAATTAGCTTCAGAAATATAGAATCACCATTTTTTGCAAAAGCGAACGTAGAGCGTGCTTTGCACTTGCCCCATACGCCTCTTAACTTATCTCATGTTGATGCGTTCGGTCGGCCAATGAGTGACCAACAAATCGTAGAGGCTGTTGAAAACGGAGACTTGTTGCTGGTCGACACTGACCCCTTCAGTCCGTTAAGCGATGACAACTTGGGTCGGTATGCGCACATTACGGGGCAAGGCAGGCCCGGCAGTTTTCATAGCCCCGTAGAGCGGGAGAGAGAACCACTCCCAGTCTCAAAGCCAGAGTTCAGGCAGCCACTGCAAGAGCCGGGCTTCTATGTTGTTCCCAAAAGTACGACAGTCGATCAGTTAAAGGTTGTGCTGTTCTCGTCGCAATACCCCGCAGTGATGAGCAAGTTTGATGCACTCAACCCCGGGCTGAGCACTGTCAATGCCGGTTCGATGATCGTGTTGGGCGATCCCAATAACCTGCAATGCACCCGCGAAGAAGCGATATTGATGGCGGCCGCTACCAAAGCCAATGAGGCGGTAAAAGCGCTTAGTCCGGAAGAGGCCAACTTTATGGTTAGGCATCGTGACGAGATCGAAACCCTTTTTGCCCAAGGTGCCACATCAATCGGGATCGGGGAGGCGATGTTCGCCAAGAACCTGGACGACGTAAAAAACCTGTTTAAAGACATTGAAGCGCTGCACGTACGGTCGTTCCAAACGGATGGACATCTGCGCTCAGCAGAGTTTTTTGCAGAGCGTAAGCGGCTGCTGGCACAGCTCAACACGCACCTGACCGCTTTAACCCGAAAAGGCATAGGGTTTGCGGACCACCCGAATTTAAAAAGTGCGCTTGGCATCTCTACTCGAAGCTTGGTTCATCGCTGGACGGCGGCGGGTGGCGCAGATCAAATACCGGGATATGCCACCCATATTGAAGGTGTCTCCAAAGCAGCTAAATATCTTAAGCTCGGTGGAGGGATTGGCACGGGTATTGGTGGTACTGCCTCTTACATGAAGGTTCAAGACGTTTGTACGGCGGGCAATGCTGAGGCTTACGAGAGAGTTAAGTTTACCGAAACGGGTAGTTTTGCCGGAGGGATTGGAGGGGGCTCATTAGCGGGTGCGCTTTTAACAGCCCCAGCAGTTGCAGGTATATGTGTTGGGCTAGGAGTACCATCTGCAGGTGTTGGAACGTGTTTGTGGTAGGAGTCGGTTCTTTTACGGCTGGAGCCTTAGGTGGTGCCGCTGGGGAAGCGATGGCTGATAAGATTTATGAGATAGCCCGATGAGTTTGAATACAGCAGATAAAATATTTTTGGCCGTAGGATTAATCGATTTTGCGGGAATATTTATTTGGATCGGTGTGTGCTTGCATCTTGCATATACTCAGATGGACCTGATGCTGGATCATTTGAAAAATAGTTCGCTAATCAACACTTTTGCTCCACTCAGGCAAGGTGGCCCATGGGGGAGGTTAGTGTTGATTGGAAGTATTTCGAGTGTTATAGCTTTTCCCGGTTTTTATCTTAAACGCGGGAGTGTTAATGCTGAGGATCTTCGATGCTTTACTGGTTCTCTTAAACGTAAGTTAGTGATGTTGCAATGGGGTGGGCTAATCCTTTTAGTGGTTATGGTTTGTATTGGCGTAGTGGCTAAATTGGGGTTTGTGTAGTTTCTTGCGCACCGGACACATCAAGCTCAAAGGTACATAACAACGACTTCCAAGGCGTCCTGAATAAGCTCGGTACCCCGCGAGGCTCCAGACGCTGGGCCTCACACCGGTTACGTTGACGACCAGCAGAACAGCTAGCTCCACTTAAACAGTACTGTCGAGCAGTGCTCAAGGCTCACGAAGTGCTGGCTGACAGGGTGGTGCCGATTGAGGAAGAGGTGACGCTGCGGGGGCAGGCACTTGAACATCCAGGCCTGACATGGCCAGAGAAATGTCATTTTCGTGTATGCGTTAGCTATACGCCCGGTTTAGTATTACTCTACATAGGTCAAGGCTCTCGATTGTGTTATTGAGGTTGCCTGTCCAAGAAGCAATTGTGCATGAGAGGTGATGCTATGAACCCGCCAGCGGCCAACAGTCCGGAAAAACGAAAGCCTGTCGCTATCAACATGAGAGCCGACAGCAAAAAACGTGACCTGATAGACATGGCCGCCGCCTTGTCAGGCAGTGACCGAACCAGCTTTATTCTGGACGCCGCCTGCAAAAGAGCAGAGGAGGTGATCCTGGATCAACGGGTGTTTGTTCTTGATGAGGCAGATTTTGATGCTTTCGAGCAAGCCTTGCAGGCGAGCCCCTTGAAAACTAATGACCGCTTGCGAGCGCTGCTAGAAAGGCCTAGCCGATGGACCTGACTAGACCCGCAAAGCTGGTCGAAACTCATGATCTGAGTGCCTTCGACTGCGGGGAGGACAGCATTAACGAATACCTGTTAAAAAAAGCGCTCAAATCCCAGAGGGCAAAGCACGCATCGGTATTCGTTACATGCATCAAAGGCACAGCAACAGTTGTGGGTTATTACTCTCTGTCGAGCGGTCAGGTTTTGCGCTCAAGCGTCATGCCCAAAAAAGCACAACGTAACTCGCCCGATATGCACCCGGTTACCATTCTCGGACGCATGGGCGTGTGCCAAACGGCCCAAGGGCAGGGGGTGTCACTTGATTTACTCAAAGACGCCATCGAGCGTTCTATTTTTGCTTCCGAAAACGTTGCATCAACGGCTCTGGTCGTCCATCCGCTGAATGAGCGCCTTGCGACCTTCTACGAGAAAGCAGGCTTTATCCGTTGTAACTCACTGTCCCCAATATCGATGATGCTTCCTTTTAGTTAAGTAGAAGCATCGCGCTGATTGCCTGAGTATCACCCCCACCTTTTTAGTTTTGCCCCGTCATGTGCGGGGCTTTTGTCGTCTGTAGCATTTATTACGCCGACCTGATGCTGAAGTGTTGAGTGCTGCACATGATGTGCTTCCCGTGCCTCTCCATCCTTAAAAAAACACCTGACCGCTATCGAAATTACGGGGTCTGCGGTTTGCTTCGTGTCTTCTAAAAATCATGACGCTTCATCACAGTACATTGCTGGGCAATTTGTAGGATATTTCTGCTATCGTCGCAGGTAAAATCTCAAGCCTGTGTCGGCGGGCGCTCCTACTATTGTTAAGTGCTAGCAAAAATGAAATTGAAGCCTCAGCAAATCAATCAGTTTCTTGAAAATTTGAAATTTTCCGTCGTCAGCCATACAGATAAGATCTGCATTTGGCGTTATAAAAATGGCGAGTACCTGATCGTAAATGTGAAGAATATTTCAGGAAAATCTGCCCTGGTAATTGATCCCGGTTTGGCGGCGCGAGTTTCTGACCTTCAGAGTGTTAACGGTGTGAGCGTCGGGAGCGAATATATTCACCATAGCAATATGACCGTGTTTCCAAAGCGCTTAAATCAAGGTGGGGAGTTGATTCACTACGGTATACCCGTATCGCTAGAGTCTGAAAATTCGTTAATTGGTTTGTTGAAGATTTTGTATCCGTCGCTTACTGACGAACTGGTAGGTGCAGTAAGGCTCTCATTTGCAGGCGAGGTTTCTGCCTCCGAAAGTCAGCGTGTTACCCATTCAGAGTTACTAGCGTGGCTTGAACAGCGTACAGGGCAAGTGCTGACTTGGGAGCAACTCCAAAATGCACCGTCTACTGTTGCGATTTCGGCAAAAGGCATCTACAAGCCAAAGGAATCTGACTATGCGTTGTCGATTAGTCAAAGGCTAGACAGTCCTTACAGCGATCAAATGCCCGTTTATCAAGAGAATGGAAGTTGGCACTATACCTATGCTCAAGAGGAGAGCCCGCGTGGGAGTTCCACTAAACTTTTTACCAATCAGGGGCTGTATAGGTGTAAGGAGGATGGAGTGCCTGTGGCTGTTCTTGTGCAGCTTACTAAGAAACCACAAGTCACGACATATAGAGTATTAGGGCTAGCAAAGGTTATTTCGTGGGAAAAAGGGTTCTTTACGCTTGAAAGCACGACTCTCTCAGAGGACGGTATCACCATTAGTGCTGCAAACGAATCGTCTGCTTTTTCGCCAGACGGCGTTGAAGATAACCGTACACGAACCTTGAAAGAGATAACTCTACGTCAAGGGCAGGGGGCATTTCGCAGTGGGTTACTTACCGCCTATGAAGGACGTTGCGCTATCTCAGGTTCCGCAGTTCAGCAGGTGCTTGAGGCTGCCCATGTCACGCCTTACTTAGGTAAAGAAACCAATCATATTAGTAACGGGCTTCTACTGCGCAGTGATCTCCACACGTTGTGGGACAGAGGTTTAATTTATTTGTGTGAGGAACTCAAGTTGCAGCTTAAACCCAGCCTGGACACTTCTGAGTACGCTTCCCTCGCGGGCGAAGAGATTAGGGCTAGAGTGGCGAATACTCCTGAACTCTCAATGGCTGCAGTGAGAGCCCATCGAGAGTGGTGCTGTAAGACTTGAGTGCAGTGGTGGATTTGATGAATTGAGTCCATTCATGTTTCTGGCGGGCTGCAACCCTAGCGCGTACCCGCCCCTATCCACCCCCAACCACCCGCGCCAAACGCCTCACATAACTCCCCACAATCACCTTATGCGCCACCCCCACCGGCACCATATAAATACGCCCATACAGGTTATGGGTGACAACCGACGAAGTAATGGTGAGTAAGCGATCTACGATCGAGATGCAGATCATCACGTCCAGGTGTCTGTCGCGCTCGGTCAGGATCAGCATGTGCGGGTCGCTGTGTTCTACCAGAAAGAAATCCAGATGATCGCCGACGTGTACGTCTTTGCGCTCGGCGCCCGTGAAGCCGCCAATCCGTTTTACGCCAAATTTTGCGGAGATCGCGTCCCTTATCTGGAACGCTGTTCGCATGAGCAGCCCTGAGTCGGCGGTGATGATGTTCCAGGCGTCAAGCGGGCTGATGTGCACCGGGAGTTGGACCGATCTGATGTGGTAGTAGTCAAGTTCGGACGGCGCGCGCAGTGTGGGTGCAGGGGAGGTGATGGCCAAACTATTTCCCTTCCGATGGGCTGATTTTATTTATCACAACGTCTTGAGCCCTACGCACTCTAGAGAATCTCTACCACAGGGGTAATGAGCTTGGCGCCCAAGGCGATTTCTTCGGCCAGCACGCTTTTGAGTGTTTCTTTGCTGCCTTCTTTCATGGTTTCGGCCAGGCGCTGGCGGATTGAAAGCCCGTGGGTGAGGCAGTGCGGCGTTGATTTCAGGGTTTCCAGGCCTTTTAAGGTCAGGACGGCTCCCGAAACTTGGGCGTCGGGGCATATTTCGCCGGTCAGGTAGCCGGTGCCGATAAGCCAGCGGACGGTGGCATTAAAAAAATCAGCGTCGCTTGCGGGCAGCTCCAGCAGGCACAGGTCGTTGCCTTCAGAGGTGAAGGTGGGCGTCGCCAGTTTTTTTGCGACGAGGTCGTAGGGGATCGGGAAGTGCTCGTACAACTCGGCAAAAATTTTGCCAGCCAAGTCATTGAATTTATCGATATTGGTATCTGACATGTCGCAGGGCTCCGATAACAGACACTCAGCGTAAGAGGTAGCAGGATTGTAGCTCGCTCCTGCCAGGCTGGCTTCACTCTGGCTCAGCTCTTTGCAGGCGTCATGATTAGGCAAAGGAAAAAAACATCGACTACAGTCATCCTCTGCGCAGGTGTGTGCGTATTAATAAAGGCAGTACTGCACGTTACTCGATAAGGATATGGAGTTATTTAATGTCAACGTTATTGGCAGTGAGACCCAAATCAGAAAGAAACATAGAGTTGGCCATTTGGGCCGGCATTGTGGCTGGCGTTATATCGGCGCTGGTGAAGTCGGGCTTTGAGACTTTAATTCCGCCCAGAACCCTAAGTACCACACCGCCTCCGGTCGTGCTTCTGGAGAAGCTCGGTTTTAACGTGGACCTCATGACTTATGAGTGGATGGGGTACAGCATCAACTGGGGCGGCAATGGTGTTCATATCCTGTTTTCAATCGTGATGGCGATTATTTATTGCGTGGCGGTGGAGTTTTTACCCCGAGCAAGAATGCTGCACGGTGTAGGTTTTGGCGTGGGTGTTTCGGTGTTTGCCCACGATCTGGTCGTGCCGTTGTTGGGGCTTTCGGGGTGGTTGTGGCTGGCGGGCTCGCAAGCGCTGATCTCAGAGTTTGTCGGTACGGCGTTCTGGATTTGGACGATTGAGGCGATCAGGCGTGACCGTCGCTATAGCATTCCACGCAATCAGTTATAAATTTGGTTTCCTGCGACTGGCGATGACTGTCTGGCGTCAGTCGGTTATAAAAGACAGAAATAGACCAAAAGGGGAGCAGTATGAAAAGCCGGGTTCAAAAAAAGCATGTGTTTTTGATTATTTTTATTGCTTTTGCCGTATTCAGTTTTTTGATGACTAACTGGGATCAATCACTCTGATTTAGTGAGCTGGCTTACGCCGTGCAGGTGTTTGGGCCTCCAACGAACAACAAAAAAGGGTGACCTTAAGTGGTCACCCTTTTTTTCGTCTGCGCTTTTACATCATGCGCGCATGTTGGTCCCACAAAATCCAGATCGTTCCTGCAACGATCAACAGCAAGATCAACGATGTAAACAGAATGAGCATCAGGTCATCGCGGTGTGATTTTCCCAAGTCGATGTGCAAGAAAAAGCGCAAGTGCACCACCACTTGCACCAACGCCAGGAAGCCCAATACCGCGAGGGCCTGGGTGCCTGTAACGACCTTGAGCCAGACCAGGCCGAAGGCGATCAGGGTCAGGACCAGGGCCAACACGAGGCCGATGCAATAGCTGCGCTGCTCGTTGCCCGTTTGCGCCTGCACAGTGTTGCTCGATAAGGTTTCTGGGTTCATGTAGCGACTCCGAACAGGTAGACGAAGGTGAAGATCCCGACCCAGACGATGTCGAGCATGTGCCAGAACAAGGCGAGGCGTAAAAGCCGCAGTTTGACCGGTGTATTGATCCCTAGCGTCATTACTTGCACCGCCAGCACGATCATCCAGAGGATGCCGGCCGACACGTGCACAGCGTGGGTGCCGGTCAATAAGTAGTAGGCGGACAGAAAGCCACTGGTTTGCGGCCACGCATCGTGGGTTTCGATCATCACGTAATAGTCGTGGAGTTCGAACGCCACAAAGGCCGCCCCAAGCACAGCGGTGAGCCCCAGCCAGCCCAGCAGGCGGGCGCGGCTGGTGCTGTATTTCATGGCCAAAATGGCGAAGCCAAAGGTGAAGCTGGACAACAGCAGCAAGAGCGTCTCGATAAACGCCGAGCCCAGATCAAAGACCTCGGCAGGCGTCGGGCCATGGGCGATGCCTTGGCTGCTCATGGCGGCATAGGTGGCAAAGAGCGCGGCAAACAGCACCAGGTCGCTCATCAGGAAAATCCAGAACCCGAAGATAACTTCTGAGGCTTTGGCGTGGCTCTCGCGGTCTGTCACGTCCAGGTTGACCCCGGGGTGCAGAGAGTGAGGTGCATTCATAGGGCTGACTCCAACACGTCATCAGGGAGTTTCTGGCCGGGCTGCCCGATTCTGTCCGGGGCGGCCTTACCCCGGTTTTTCGAGCTCATTTCCAGGTCGCGGGTCACGCCGGGCGTGGCCCGTACGGCAGCCAAAAAGGCTTCGTGTTCTGCTTCGACGCGGCTGGCCGGAATAATCTCGGTTGTCTGTGAGACAAACGAACGTGCGATCACCACGGCCCATGCTGCTACAAACGAGAACACCACCAACCACCAGATATGCCATACGAGGCCAAACGCCAGGGTGAAGCTGAAGACGCCGATCAATGGCGCCGCCATGGAGTTGCGCGGGACTTCGATGTCGCTATAGGCCGCGGGTGAGCGATAGGCCTGACCGGTTTTCTTGGCTTCGGTAAAGGCGTCGCGGCCGTCGACGTGAGGGACGACCGAGAAATTCCACGCCGGTGGAGGGGAGGGGATCGACCACTCCAGCGAACGCCCGTCCCACGGATCGCCCAGCAGCACATTGAGTTGGCGGCGCTGGCGGATCGACACAGCGATCTGCACCAGCAAGAACACCGTGCCGAGCAGCAGCAATGCGGCTCCGAGCATGGCCAGTGCAAACCAAGGGGTGAACGACGGGTCGGACCACATCACCGTGCGCCGTGGCGCGCCATTCATGCCGAGCCAGTAGAGCGGGAAGAACGCCAGCAAAAACCCGGGGGCCATCGACCAGAACGCCGCTTTGCCCCAGCCCTCGTGCAAGCGGAAACCAAAGGCTTTCGGGAACCAGTACTGCACGGCGGCAAACATGCCAAACAAAACGCCCGGAATGATCATGTTGTGGAAGTGCGCGATCAAAAACAGCGAGTTGTGGACCTGAAAGTCGACGGTGGGGTTGGCCAGCAGAATACCGGTCATGCCGCCGAGGACAAAGGTCAGCAGAAAGTTGATGTGAAACAGCATCGGCGTGGTGATACGGATCCGCCCGCGGTACATGGTCAGGATCCAGTCGTACACCTTAACCCCGGTCGGAATGCCGATGATCATCGTGGCAATACCGAAAATAGCATTGACGTTGGCACTTTGGCCCATGGTGAAAAAGTGATGCAGCCACACGCCGAACGAGAGTACCGCGATGCACATGGTGGCGTAGACGAGCGAGGTGTAGCCGTAGATCCGTTTGCCGACAAACGTCGAGACCACCTCAGACCACACGCCCAGGGCCGGCAGCAACAGGATGTAGACCTCCGGGTGCCCGAACAGCCAGAAGAGGTTGGCAAAGTTCATCATGTTTCCGCCGTCACCGTTGGTGAAGAAGTGGAAACCGAGGTAGCGATCCAGCGCCAGCATGATCGTCGCGACGGTGAGCGGCGCCATGGCGAAGATCATCAAAATCGAGGTGCACAGCGTGGTCCAGCAGAACAGCGGCATGCGAAACATCGACATGCCAGGGCAACGCTGTTTGTACAGGGTCACGGCAAAGTTGAGCCCGGTCAGGGTTGAGCCGATTGATGCCAGGGTGACTGACCAGATCCAGTAATCCACGCCTTCACCGGGGCTGAACTCAATACCGGTGTAGGGCGGGTAGCCACTCCAGCCGCCGGTTGAGAACTCGCCGACAACCAACGAGACCATGATCAAACCCGCGCCTGCCGCCGTCAGCATCAACGAAATCGCATTCAGCAGCGGGAAGCTGACATCGCGTGCGCCGATCTGCAGGGGCATCACGTAATTCATCAGGCCGGTGATGAACGGCATCGCCACGAAAAAAATCATGATCGTGCCGTGGGTGGTAAACAACTGGCCAAAGTGATCAGCCGAGAGATAGCCCGCGCCATCGGCGGCCGCGAGTTGCTGAGAACGCATCACGCCCGCTTCGATCAAGGCCCGCAAGAACATGACCAGGGCGATGACGATGTACATGATGCCGATTTTTTTGTGGTCGACACTGGTCAGCCAGTCTCGCCACAGCGGCTTCCACCAATGCATGACGGTCAGCAAAACCACCACACCGATAGCGCCGAGGATCACAATGCTGCCCGCCCCGGACGCTACGAATTCGCTGGTTGAGGGGTGCTTGATGGCGCCGGAAAACACCAGTGAGTCCCAGCTAAGTTGCCCGAAAATAGTCTCCCAACTCACTGTTCTGCCCCTTTTGTGCTGGTGTGTTGAAGATGCTGTTCATGCCCTGGTGATGGCTGGGCGCTAGCCGCTTTGGCGTGCTCATGGCCGCCGGTGAAACTGCCGAGAACCCGTTCGAACAAGCCGCTTTCGACACTGCCGTAATAGCGCGGCGCATGCTCGATGCTGGGTTTGAGCAGCTCTTGGTAAGTGCTCAGGTCCAGTGTCTGCGCGCTTTGGCGGGTGTCACGGACCCACGCGTCGAATTGCCCGGCCGGCATCACCACCGTGGGGAACGATTGAGTGGCAAAGCCATCGCCGTTGTATTGCGTGTTACGCCCGCGGTACTCACCGGCGCGGTCCGCCATCAGGTTCAATTGCGTGGTCATGCCGGCCATGGTGTAAATCTGCCCGGCCAGTTGCGGGATCATGAAGGACTGCATCACCGTGCCACTGGTGAGCTTGAGGCGCACCGGGCGGTCTTGCTCCAGTGCCAGGTAGTCGAGGGTGGCGATGCCTTGCTGCGGGTAGATGAACAAGAACTTCCAGTCCAGCGAGACCACTTCAATGTCCAGCGGGTCGCTGCCAAGTGGGCGGTACGGGTCATATTTGTGCGTGTGCGCCCACAGCGCCGAGCTGAGCACAATGATCAGAATGATCGGTATGCCCCACAAAACGGCTTCGTTACCCCAGTTGAAATCCCAGTCAGGCCGATACGCGCCCCGACCGCCGCGGCGATAACGCCACAGCACCCAAGGGACGAGGATAAAAATCGGCACGACGACAATGAGCATCAGCGAAATAATCGTTTTGAAGTGCTCAAATTGCGCGGCCGCAATCGGGCCTGCGGCGTCGATAAAACCGGCGTTGGCGATCGCCGTGTCAGCAGATGGAGCGGCTTGCGCCAGTGCGGGCAGCAAAAGGCCCGAGACAATCAGAGCGCAGGGTGTGATTCCTTTCACGCGGTAAACTCCTTGAGTCTTACAACTTGATCAGCGCTTGTTTGAAGTGGCTTTAGTCAAGGCATGCGTTCAGATGACCTCCAGTCCAGGGTTCGTCAGGCAACTGCCGGGTGATTGATCGGTACAGGGTGTCAGTTAAGGCTGGAGCGTTTGACCCGCACCGGCACTGATTTGTAAGCCGGAATACCGCTTTGCGGGTCAATATTATCCAGGGCAATCAAACAGTTGGCTTCCGGGTAGTAAGCGGCCACCGAGCCGGGCGCGATGGCGTGTTCCACGGCGGTCAGCTTCTCGTAACGCATCTGCCGGCCCGAAGTCACCGTCTCGATGTCCACCAGATCACCGTGGGCCAGGCCGCGTGCCTGCAAGTCTTGCGCGCTGATGAACAGCACATCGCGTCGGCCGAAGACGCCCCGGTAGCGGTCATCCATCGAGTAAATAGTGGTGTTGTATTGGTCATGGCTGCGCAAGGTCATGAGCCTTAACACATCCTCGCCTTGCACCACCCAGTCTTCATCCACACCTGGGTACACATAAAACTCGGCTTTACCGGAGGGCGTGTGCCAAATGCGTTCGGTAGCCGGCAAAGGCAATCTGAAGCCGCCGGGCACACGGATTCGCTGGTTATAGTCTTCAAAGCCGGGGATGGTTTTTTCGATCAGGTCCCGGATCAGGTCGTAATTGGCCACAAGTTCCGGCCACGCAATCGACAAATGCGGCAGTGCGGCGCTTGCCATCCCGGCCACGATCGCCGGTTCCGAACGCAGGTGCTCGGAGGCGGGCGGCAAGCGACCGGCAGAGGCGTGGACCATGGACATCGAGTCTTCAACGGTAATCGCTTGCGCGATGCCATTTTGCAGGTCCAGTTCTGTACGGCCCAGGCAGGGGAAAATATAGGTCTCTTTTGCAACCAGCAAATGTGAGCGGTTCAACTTGGTCCCGATATGCACACTCAGGTCCAGTTGTTTCATGGCCGGGAAGCATTGTTCGGGGTCGGGCAGCGCCACCGCAAAGTTTCCGCCCAGGCAAATCAGCGCCTTTGAGGTTCCGGCAACCATGGCTTGCATGGTTTGCACCGCGTTATGGCCCGGGGCAGCAGGGGGCTTGAAACCCAAGGTCTGTTCAATTTTTTGCAGAAAACTCGCCGAGGGTTTCTCCGTGATGCCCACCGTGCGGTTGCCTTGCACATTGGAGTGCCCGCGCAACGGACATATGCCGGCGCCCGGTTTGCCCAGGTTGCCGCGCAGCATCAGCAGATTGCACAGCGAACGCACGTTTTCAGTGCCGGCATTGTGCTGGGTGATGCCCATGCCGTACGTGATGATGGTGGCATTGGATTTGGCATAGGCTGCCGCGACTTGTTCCAGCGCTGCGCGGGTGAGCCCGCTGTGGCGTTCGATCAGCGACCACTCGGTCGCGACCAAGTCTGCTTTCAGTGCTTCAAAACCTTGGGTATGCGTCGCGATAAACGCGTGATCCAGCACTTCGCCGACACGCTCCTCAAGTTCCAGTACAGCTTTCATCACCCCTTTAACCGCTGCCACGTCACCGCCTGCTTTGACATTCAGGTAGGTGGAGGCAATCGGTGTTGAACCGTAGGTCGCCATTTCAACCATGTTCTGCGGGTCGGCAAAGGTCTCCAGGGCGCGTTCTCGAATAGGGTTAAACACCAGGATCGGTACTTTGCGGCGTGACACCTCATGCAAAGTGCCCATCATCCTCGGATGATTTGTGCCCGGATTATGGCCAATAGAAATGACCAACTCGCACAGATCAAAATCATCAAGAGACACCGTGCCTTTACCAATGCCGATGGATTGCGGCAGGCCGACACTGGTGGGTTCATGGCACAGATTGGAACAATCGGGGAAATTGTTGGAGCCCAAACCGCGGGCAAATAACTGGAACAGATAAGCGGCTTCGTTAGAGGCTCGACCCGAGGTATAAAACTCAACTTGAGTGGGATCGAGGCTGCGCAGGATCTCGCCAATACGTTCAAACGCAGTGTCCCAGGCCACGGGCTTGAATGTGTCAGAGGCGCGGTCATACACCAGCGGGCAGGTCAGGCGCCCGTAGTTTTCCAGCTCGTGATCGCTGCGATTGAGCAGGGCGCTGACCGTGTGTTCGGCAAAAAACTCCGGTGTCACACGTTTGCTGGTCGCCTCCCACGTCACAGCCTTGGCGCCGTTTTCACAAAATTCGAAAGTTGAACTGTGCTTTTTGTCAGGCCAAGCGCAACCAGGGCAATCGAACCCATCGGGTTGGTTGGTTCTCAGGAGCGTGCTGACGGCCTGCACATTCTCCATTTGTTCGCGAATGGCATTCGCAGTGGCCTTTAACGCGCCCCATCCTCCGGCGGGCGCTGTGTAATCACGAATACCCTCGACCTTTCCTTGCTTGGACATGTTCACTCCTTGAACCCCAGAAAACACGCTCTACGACGGTGTTGAGCCTGAATCCGGGCGCAACCCGACAAACTGACTCACGGTTATAAGTCTGTTTTTTATAGGGTTATTAGCGGTTCGATTGACCATAGGTAAGCGATCTATATCTGTCAAGAATGCCGCCGCTGCCCTTTATAAAGCCTGCGCAGATGAGTGACCGGGCGTGTTTATGTTATTAAGTTCAGCCCATTTGAAGGAGCAGGCCTGTATGGAAGCCACCCTCGCCATTATTGCAACGATGACGCAGTCCGCTGACTTTAACGGCGCTTATGAACACGCCGTTCCGCTTGCGCAGCAGTACCCCAATGCAGTGGCTGCGCAAATAGCAGCGGCTTATGCGTGTGACCGCGTGGGTGATGAAGAACAAGCCCTGGTTTACTATCGCAAGGGCTGGGCGCTTGGCGTGCCTGAAGAACACCGATTTCAGTTTTTGATCGGGTTTAGCAGCACCCTCAGGAATGTAGGGTGCGCGCATGAATCGCTCGAGTGGTTACAGCTCGCCAGGGCTGAACAACCAAACAATCCGGCGCTTGCTGCGTTCACTGCGCTGGCTTTGCACACCGTTGGTGAGACCAAATTGGCGCTCGCTACCATGCTGGAGGCTGCTTTAAAAACGGGGGATGGCAACGGGCTCGCACCCTATACCCGAGCGCTGACAGAGTATCGGGATGAGCTGTTAGTGGCTGCCGGGAACCCGCAGCAGAATTCAAGTATTGAGACTGATGAGCCCAGTACTTCGGCTTGAACCCATCAGATTTTTAGCACTTTGCGGGGGACCAATTGCCTGACTTCTTCAATTGATTTATAGGGGATCAGGCTGCTGGGAAGTTTCGAGGTGCTGGACAAGTTGTAAACGCTAAAGTCAGCGTCCATGACCTTTTCTGCCATCAGTTCAAAGGAGGGCAGAATGCGAGATTCCATATGCTCATCCAACACGCAGGGTGACTTCTCTGATTGAGCCGTCTCATAAAAACGCCCTGTATCAGGGCACAAATCTACTCCGACCATAAATACTTTATTGAAGCCCGCGTGATAAGCAACTTGCAAAGCAAGATAGGCCACTGTTCTGGCGTCGAAATAACCTTCACTCAAATCTTTACTGAAGCCTATGCTGCTGTTTCTGCCTGTATGGAATTTAGAGCGGCGGATCAAATTACCAGGCTCGGCTGAGAATAAATCTCTCCAGGTAGATTTAGCGGCTTTTTTCAAGGCGTAGAATTCGCCGGATGGCAGGGGGATGTCATGCAGTACGTAATCTTCTCGCAGCACTACGCGCTGGCTAAGTGCCAGCCCTGCGTGGAATAAGCGGCTTTGCTGTGTGAAGAAGCCAGAGTCGGTGCAGACATAGAAAAAAGGGCTGATTGAAGTATTCAGGAACATCGAAATCGCACCGTTTACGACAATCATCGGCACGTGTTTAAACTCATTTAGAGGGAAGTTTTTGGCTGATGCACCCGAAGCAATGATAAATACAGCACCCTCAGCGATATCCTTGCAACCCGACAGTGCAAGCGGCGTAGGAGAATGGGTGGAAATATAGGTGCTGGCAACGCCCATGGCTTTGAACCCTCTGGAGCAGAAACTGAAGAACCTTACGCTCATATGTGCAGAGCATATGTAGTCCTTTTCCAGTATAGGTGTGGGATATTGACTTCACTCATGAAAAATCTGTCAGTTTGGTAGTTTTGAAGCAATTATCGCGCGCAATTTCACCAGATTTTCACAACTGTAAAGAAGTGTTAGTTGTCTTAACGTAAGTTTAAAAAACTTATTGCTAGTTGATGTTTTTAATTGCTGAGTTATAGCAGGCTCTCTGAGTTGGAGCCTGCTACTTGTGGTGTTGTTGAACTACTGGGCCTTATTAGTTGTGGCAAACTTCTTGGCCGCAATAACACACACAATCACCGCGCCGGTCACGCCAAACATGCCAAGGGTCACCGTTTCATGCAGAAAAGTAGCGGCCAGGGCCAGCCCGAAAAAAGGCTGCAACAGTTGAAGCTGGCCCACGGCGGCAATACCCCCCAGGGCCAGGCCGCGATACCAGAAGAAAAAGCCGATTAACATGCTGAACACTGAGATGTAGCCCAGGCCAAACCACGCAGGCGGGCTGATGCCTGTGAAAGAGGCGGGGGCCACGATGTAGGCCAGTGTTGCCATGATTGGCAGCGAGAGCACCAGTGCCCATGAAATAACCTGCCAACCGCCCAGGGTTCGCGACAGTTTGGCGCCTTCGGCGTAGCCAAGGCCGCAGATCAGGACTGCCAACAGCATCAGCATGTCGCCTCGGGCAGAGGCGGTCAGCCCTTGTGAGACGGCAAACGCGATGACCAGTGCACTGCCCAGAACCGAGAAGAACCAGAACGCCGGGCGCGGGCGTTCACCCCCGCGCAGTACAGCAAAGGCAGCAGTCGAGAGCGGCAGCAGGCCGAGGAAGACGATGGAGTGCGCTGAGGTGACATGCTGCAAGGCCAACGCGGTCAACAATGGAAACCCCAGCACCACGCCGATCGCCACGATCAGCAGTGAAAACAGCTGGCTTCGATCCGGGCGTTTGGCTTTAAGCGCCAGCAGAATGCACAGGGCCAGCACCCCGGCGATGGAGGCTCGGGCAAAGGTCAGAAAAACCGGATTAAACTCTTGCACGGCGACGCGGGTCGCGGGCAACGAGGCGCTGAAAATGACCACGCCGATAAAACCGTTGATCCAGCCGGAAAGGTTTTTCTCGGTCGCTGGGGTGTGCAAATTAGAGGTGCGTTCCATCGGGTCTCACGCTCAAGGCTAAAGGCAGGATTGCTTTAAACGCATGCTATGGCCGAAGATTGATGACAATCAAAATATTGTCATGGATACATATTCCGATGCCCCGTTCCCGATACAAGTCGCTGGTCGACTCGTTTGCCGCCGATATCCGCTCAGGGCGATTGTCTCCAGGTACACGCCTGCCTACGCACCGCCAGTTGGCCGCGAGACAAGGGTTGGCGCTGGTCACGGCGAGCCGCGTGTATGCAGAGCTTGAGGCCATGGGGCTGGTCAGCGGAGAGACCGGGCGCGGGACGTTCGTCAGGGAGACGTCGCTGCCGCCAGGTCACGGCATTGACCAGCCGAAAGTCACGGCGGGCATACTGGACCTCAACTACAACTACCCGTCCGCGTTGGGGCAAGCCGACATGCTTCGCACTGCGTTGCGGCAACTGGCGTTATCCGGGGATCTGGAGTCGTTGTTGCGTTACCAGCCACATGGCGGCCGCCTGCACGAGCGGGCGTCAGTGGCGAGGCATCTGTCAGCTCGCGGCTTGAACGTCCCGGCCGAACAGGTGTTGATCGTCAATGGTGCTCAGCATGGGTTGACGGTGGCGCTGATGGCCTTGTTAAAACCTGGCGATGTGGTGGCGGTTGATGCGCTGACCTATCCGGGGTTTAAAGCGCTTGCGCAGACCCTGCACCTGGAAGTTTTGTCTATGCCGGTGACCGACTGCGGCCCCGATCTCAACGCGCTGGAAAAACTCTGCTGCAGCCGTTCAGTCCGTGCGGTTTACAGCATGCCGACACTGCACAACCCGCTGGGTTGGGTGATGAGCATCGAGCAGCGTCAGCAACTGGTCGCCATAGCGCGCACCCATGACCTGCAGATTATTGAAGACGCGGCCTACGCCTTTCTTGTCGAAAACCCACCGCTGCCGATCGCTGAATTGGCGCCAGAACGGACAATCTACGTGTCAGGGCTTTCCAAAAGCGTTGCTGCGGGCTTGCGTGTCGGCTTTATGGCCGCCCCCGCCCACCTGATTGCGGCGTTGGAGCGCGTGATCCGGGTGACCGCGTGGAACACCCCCGGCGTCATGACTTCGCTTGCTAGCGCATGGCTGGAGGATGGAACCGTAAGCCGTCTGGAAGTGCAAAAGCGCCAAGACGCACATGCCCGACAAAACATTGCTGACGAACTCCTGGCTGGGTTGCGCACTGTCCGTCATCCGTACTCCTACTTTATCTGGCTGCCTTTGTCTGAAGACGCCCGCGCAGAGCAAGTCGTGTCAGCCCTGATGCGCGAGCACGTTTCGGTGTCGTCCGCGCAGCCATTTGCTACCTCGACCCATGTGCCGCGTGCGATTCGTCTGGCGTTAGGGTCAGTAGACTTGGCGTCACTGCGTGAGGGGCTGGCTAAAGTGAAGTGGGTGGTTGATGCATATTCGTAGGGTTTAGCGCGGGGTTTGAGCTGCCACTGAGCTCTTCAGTGGCAGGCCGACCTGTGCTGGTGGTTCAAATCCCTGAGCGTGTCATCGGGCTGAGTATCTGACTGCCCAGATTCAAGGCTTGGGTCACCAGGCTCCTCAATTCCAGCGGGTTTTCACCCTGGACGTGCTGTGCCAGTTTTTCTCCGAGAGTGGGGGTGCCGTCCTGGCCTTCGGCAAAAGCTCGAAGGATCAGCAGACCATTGCTCGTGAGGACGACTTCAAAAAAAGAAACGCCTGACATACCGTCGAAGTGGATGTAGCCGACGTCGGCCAGCCATTTGACGGTAGCCAGAAACAGGTTTTCTTCTTGGCTCAGTAGCTGGCGGTTGCTGTCTTCTAGGGTGTTGTAGTCGATGAATTCTTCTGCGCTCAGGGTGATGGGCAGCGGGAAACTGCGGTACAGGCGGCCGAGAATCAAGCCGGTGTAGCTGTCGAACAGTTCTATGTTGTTGGACGGCAGGTCGTTGACGGCGTGCGTGCTTTTATCTTTGGCAGAACCAGCAAATCCTTTGAACATGCGAACCTCTTCCAGTGGCGGCTGCGTGCCGCGTTCAAACATTTGTCCTTATGGGTATAGCACAGGCCCTGAAGATGGGCTGAGTCGCGTACACCCCGTAGCAGTTGACGAGCCTTGCGAGGCTACGTCCGGGCGCGCAGCGGCCGTAAAAGAGCCAGGATCAAAAGATCGCGAGACGGTTGTATCGCGTACACCCTGTAGTCGCTGACAAGGCACGAAGACTGCGAACAAACACCCCCTCGTAGCAGTTGACGAGCCTTGCGAGGCTACGTCCGGGCGCGCAGCGGCCGTAAAAAGGGCCAAGATCAAAAGATCGCGAGACGGTTGTATCGCGTACACCCTGTAGTCGCTGACAAGGCACGAAGGCTGCGAACAAACACCCCCGTAGCAGTTGACGAGCCTTGCGAGGCTACGTCCGGGCGCGCAGCGGCCGTAAAAGGGCCAAGATCAAAAGATCGCGAGGCAAGCTCGCTCCTATGTATGGACTCGCCCCCCACTGTCAACCCGCTTTTGCCCACTG